>JBGSMF010000314.1:0-22248 GCA_041740315.1 Thermoflexales bacterium | reverse complement strand
GGCCATCATTTCCGGCGTGCTGGATGTCGCATCGCTCGATGGCGAAAAGAAAAACCCGGAAGAATTCTCTGCCTGGCTGTCCAAAAAGATTGAGGAGCGTGAGTGGTCGCTGCGCGACATGGAGCGCCGCGCCCAGGTTTCACGCACAACGATTTGCAGAGTGATCAACGGAGAGCAAGACCCCACGAGGGACTTTTGCGAAAAGGTCGCTCGCACGCTCAACCTATCCGAGATTGAGGTGTTGTGGAGAGCAGGAGTGCTTTCGGTGGAGGGTGAAGCCGAGTTGATCGAGCTTGCCAGGCTGGTCTTGTCAACCAAGTCAGGCCGAGCTTGTTGACCTGAGATTGAGTAGCTGCATCCGCTTGGTGGACAAGACTGCAAACAAATGCTGAAATCTTGGGGGACTTGTGAAACTGATTTGCGAACTCGAACTCGGCTGGCTAAATGGCTGGCTCCCACTGGCTTGCTTTTATGCCGTATTTACCATCTTGATGCTCATTTTCCCTAAACCCGTCGTCAAACAGCTGTTCGACCAATCCGGCTGGAGTCGAAAACAGAAAATCCTGCTTTTCTCAAGGAGGATACTGATTATCCCGTGGTTGGTGTTGCTCGTCCTGTCTCCATTGCAATTGGAAAGCTGGATCTTTATGCTAGGCAGTGTTCTGTATGTTTTGGGATTTGCAGGCGCTGTGGTAGGGTTATTTGACTATAGGCACACGCCTCAAGACACGCTGGCGACGCAGGGGCTGTATCGCTTTTCCAGAAATCCACAGTGGGTGGCGCTGGGAATCTTGATGTTGGGTCTATCTATTGCCACAGGCTCGTGGCTGGTGGTGCTTTCATTTGGGCTGGGGGCAGCACCCTATCATTTGCGCATCCTGGCCGAGGAACAGGCCTGCCTAGCGCAATACGGCGAAGCATACCGAGACTATATGAAAAAGACACCACGGTATTTTCTGTTCTTCTAAGCGCACTGGCTCGAGAGTAGCATAGCATGCAGGGAACAATGTCGTCATTCTGGCTAGTTGCGCTGCTGCCTGCCATTTTCGCCGCAGCGGTTTCTATCTATGCGTGGCGCAATCGCCAAGTGCTAGGCGCAGGGACGTTCGCGTTTATGACGGCGGCGGCGGCCGAATGCGCGCTTGTGGATGCGCTAGAGTGGACATTCCCATCGTATTACCAGTACGATGTCTACAGATTCCGTTACTTTGGCTTGTTGTCCGTGCCGGTAGCCTGGTTCATCCTGGTGTTGCAATATACCGGCAGGGAGAACTGGATGACCAGAAAACTGTTGGCCGGAGTCTCGGTTATTCCAGCTATCACACTTTTACTGGCGTTCACAAACGAATGGCACAGCTTGCTGTGGGTCAAGTTCAGCTTGCACAGCGACTATGTCGTCGGTCCCTGGTTCTGGGCGCAGACGGCCCACGGCTATGCCTTGTTCGCTGTTACAATCATACTGCTCGTTCAGAGGCTCTTCGAGTCCAAGCCCTTGTATCGCAAGCAAATAGTCGCCATGCTGTTGAGCTTTTTGATCCCAATTGCGGTCGAGTTGGCATTCATCCTAAAACTGACTCCGATCAGCCTGACTTCGTTCTCCTTCATTCTCAGCGGCCTTGGCATCAGCCTGGCCATCTTTCGCTTTCGCTTGCTCAATGTGGCCCCCATCGCGCGTGATGCCGTCATCGAGAGCATGCAAGACGGCATGCTGGTGCTGGATTCACAGAGTCAGATTGTGGATCTCAATCCGGCGATGGAACGCATCATTGGCGTTTCGCACTCGCGAGCAGTGGGACAGCCAATAGACCAGGTTTTCAAGGCCTGGGGCAGCTTGATAGAGCATTCTCTCCCTGCCACACCTCAGGTCGAGATTGTGGTAGGCGAGAGGGATAAGCAACGCAGCTACGAGCTAAACATATCTGCATTGGATGACCGGCGCGGCAATCGAATCGGCCAACTGGTCGTTTTCCGGGATATTACCGAGCGCAAGCTCATGGAAGATAGCCTGCGCCAGGCCAAAGCCTGGGCTGAGGAACGGAGCCACGCCGCCGAAACCGCCAACCGCGCCAAAAGCCAGTTCTTGGCTGACATGAGCCACGAGCTGCGCACCCCTTTCACAGCCATCTTGGGATTTGCGCGGCTCCTGTGTCATGATCGCTCTCTGACTGAAGAGCAGCATGAAAACATTGCCATCATCGCGCGCAGCGGCGAGCGCCTCTTGAGCCTCATCAATGATATCCTGGACATGTCCAAGATTGAGATGGGGCGCATGACATTGAACGAGGCCAATTTCGACCTGCTTGCCATGCTCGCCGACCTGAAAGACTTGTTCTCGCCCTATGCGGCAGAGAAGGGATTGTCGATCGAGTTCAATATCGCCCCGGACGTGCCATCGTATGTCTACCTTGATGGCGGCAAGCTACACCAGGTCATGGTTAACCTGCTGGGCAATGCAGTCAAGTTCAGCGAAACAGGCGGCATCACGGCGCAGGTAGCATCCGAAATGCAATCTGAGCAGGAATGTGTTTTGCACATTCAGGTGCAAGACACAGGGCCGGGCATTGAAGTAGAAGAACAAGAGCTATTGTTCGAGGCTTTCTCTCAGACTGGAGTGGGACGACAATCCAAAGCGGGAGGGGCTGGCCTTGGGCTGGCTATTAGCAAACGCTTTTGCCAGATGATGGGGGGAGATATTGCCGTGCGCAGCACAGTGGGGCAAGGGAGCACCTTTGCGTTCAATGTAAAGGCTCGGCTGTTGCCCGAACAGGAAATTGCGCGCTTGGCGCAAGCAGCCCCTCTGCCTCACAAGCGCGTGATTGGATTGGAGACTGGGCAGCCGGCTTTTCGCATCCTGGTTGTCGAAGACCAGGAAGCAAATCGCAGGCTGCTCAGCCAGATGCTAAAATTGGCCGGCTTTGACGTGCGCGAGGCGGCGAATGGCCAGCAGGCTATTGGGATATGGAGCGAGTGGCGCCCGCAGTTCATCTGGATGGATATGCGCATGCCTGTGATGGATGGCTATAAAGCTACTCGCCACATCAAAAGCACCACATTAGGAAAAGACACCATTATCGTGGCGCTCACGGCCAGTGCTTTCAAGGAAGGAAAAGCAGAGGTCATCCAGGTGGGTTGTGATGATGTCGTCATCAAGCCGTTCAGCGAGGAAGAGATTTTCACCACGATGGCCCGCTACCTGGGAGCGCGGTACATTTATGAGGAAAGCAAGTCGCCTGCGATGCTCACTATCCCGCTTGATGTGAGAGAGTTACCCAGAGACACGCTCGAACGGCTGCACAACTGCGCGATTCAAGCAAAGGAAGATGAGGCTCTGTCTCTTGCGGAACAAATCGAAGCAGAACATGCCGAGATAGCAGCCTCTCTGCGCATGTTGGTCGCAGACTATCAATACGATAGAATTATGGCCTTGGCCGGCGAGGCGCTTGCCGCCAAGGTATAAAAGATTCCAACCCCCTGTCGTTTCCGTAACCATCCTCTTGGAAGTTGTACTTCAATGCCGATTTGCCTGTTGCAACTCTTCCACAAGGCCGGATCCTCCACCTAACCTCAAACCTCACATCGAATCTCACTTGAGAAACGCCTGCCGACAGGGTAAATCAAGGTGGCGTTCCACCAAGTGTGCCAACATGGTGTGGACAACGGGACACGGTTATGCTACATTGGAAACAAGCGAGTACTTGTTGATGGCCGAGATGATTACATTGACCTGCTGAGCAAACGAGAGCCATTGAGCGGCTACTGAGATAGTCGCAATAATTCGGGGGATAGTTGGGGCCTCACTCCTGCCAAGAGACCAGGCCGGGGCGAGGCCCTTTTAATTCGGGCGGCGCTGTCTAATCTGCAATCCTCAAACCCGATAAATTCGTGACAATTGTAGCGAGTTTCGCTACCCGTGTGATTGCAGGCAAGGATATACTGAGTCCTGATGAAAGGCGATCTGGCAAACTGGTTGACAAAAGAACTGCGCGAGAGAGGCTGGACGGTGTCCTATGTGGCAAAGATAGGAAATCTCTCGATCTCTATGGTGAACTGCATTCTCAGTGAGAGGCGAGAGCCAGGTCTAAAGACATACCAGGTGCTTTCTACAGTGTTTAACGTGCCACTGCTAAAGTTGTTGCAACTTGCCGGTATAGACGTTTATGGACGAGGAGCTAATTGCCTGGCTAACGAAGTTATGGCTATGGTCCCTTTGCTGGACGAGGAACAGTTGACCCACGCGCGTTTTATACTCAATTCGATGCTCAAGGCCAAGAGTATAGAGAGAAGCGCGCTCGTGACCACGGTATTACCGGAAAAGGGAAACAATCAGGGCGAGATCTGGTAGGGGTTTGATGAGATGAGGCAAAAAGCTGGTGATGTAACACACTTGCTAGCCAAGGTCGCGCGGGCAGGTGGCATCTCACACGGGACCTTTAGCCGCTTCCTCAGTGGAGCGCGGGGAGCGGGCATGGAACTGTGCCAGGGGATCGCTGCGGCATTCAACGAGCCGGTAGAAACGATCTGTCGGCTGGCTGGCTTTCTGCCGCCCCTGAGAGAGGATCGTATATCTCGCGAAACTCACGCCATGGTCGAGCTGCTGGACGAGGGGGAAATGGAACACACGCATTTCCTTCTTGTCGCGATACTCAGAAGCAAACCCAGAGGGTGAGGCGGCAGCGCAGTTGAGTTGGGAAACGCGCGTTTTGAAAAGATAAAGGTGGAATCTAGTCCAGGTGAGCGGTTTTGAAGTGAGAGGGCAGGCATGGCAATTTTGAAGACTCTTTTGGAATCACAACCTGAGGCCAGCGAATTGGCTGGACATCATGCCTACCAGGTTGAACTTGATCCAGAAACACGCAGGGCGCTGGCAAGGTGCTATCTTCGCTTTGCCAGGCGTGGGCGAGCTATCTTGGCTGAACGAGCAGCACAGCAAGTGGCCCAGGCCGCCGATGGCGCCTTGGCTAGCGATACGGCAGGTCACACTGATAATGCGGCCTCTGCTGCTGCAAAGCCAAGCGGCGAATAAAAACGCCCACACGACGGACGGCTGAACTTTAACAACTGAACACATACCACACGGCTCCAAACGGAGCCACCCCAATAACTTGGCTCATGTGGATTTAAAGGCGAGGTCATCTCAAAACAAGTGCAAGATGGTGGCTTGTCACCTCTAGACTTGCATGAGCCGTTTTGTTTGGGCCACCAAACTCGTCAAAAATTGGGGCTTGACGAATCTCGCCAATTGGGTGTATAATATATATGCGAACATAGGTAAATGTATGACCAAGACAAAGATGATGGTCGTCATGGTGGCGCCCGAGCTCTACGAGAGAATCAGGCGCAAATCTGAGGAAACGGCAGTGCCGTACGCAGAAGTGGCGCGCCGCGCTTGGGAACTTTGGCTTATCACTGGTGAGCTACCGAAGGTGCCAGAGTCAAAAAAGCCCAAACAGAAGGATAAATCTATCGAATAGTTTTAAGCAGGCCGGGGCCGTGTAGTGCTACCAACACAAACACGACCCCTAACCCAATACGCCGGTTTAGGCGGCGCATAGGCTGACAGCATTATACCATGCGGTGTTTTTGTACCGCAAGCCCTTTTGCACACCTAAACCGGCGTATATCCAACGCCGGTTTTTATTTTTAACACGCAGGGAGTACGACAATGCAAGCAAATAGGGCAATCTCAATCATCACGGGTGTATTGGTATTTTTCCTGGCTGCGAGTGCGTTTGTGCTGAGCTATGACGCATTGCACAGCCTGGCGCTGGCAAACGGCATCACGCCTGGCCTGGCCTGGCTATGGCCTCTCACGCTCGATGCAGTGATGATCGCGGCCAGTCTCACAGTACTGCGCAATTCCTCAAATGGTGAACGGGCGTGGTACGCCTGGCTGTTGGTGGGCACATTCACGCTGTTGAGTATCACGTTCAACACGCTGCATGCCCCCGATACCTGGCTGGCGCGCGCCGTGTTTGCACTTCCCCCTGCCGTAGTCTTTTTGAGCTTTGAGCTGCTCGTGAGCCAGGTCAAGAGCGCCATCAAACGAGCTGGCCTGACCTCAACGCTGGACGCAATGACCCACGCTGTCAAGGCAGCGCAGGCCGACCTGGCAGAATTGAACCGCCAGGCGGACGAATTGAGCCGCCAGCGTGAAACCCTACAAGCCGAGGTCGCCAAACTGTGCGCGCAATGCGCGAAACAACAAGCAGACAGCAAACCACTTGCGGCAAATGACCTGCCTAGTGAGCAGTTGCTGGAGCTGGCCAATCAGGCGCGGCAGAGCCAGATTGAGCACAGGCGCAATCAGATACTTGACTTGCTGCGTAGTACCACAGGCTTGACCTACGGTCAGCTTGCTCAAAAGATCGGCGTGAGCGAGGCGACGGTCAAGCGCGATGTGACTGAGCTCAAAGGGCAGGGCAAGGTCAGGCGAAATGGACATGGTCTTGAGCTTGCGTCAGGTGTCGGGTCACTGGCGCAACCTGATACTGATCTGGTGAGCCAGGAGGTGATTCAATGAGTGACAAGCGAACAAAACTATTAGAGCGATGGGCCGGCAGCCTGATCCAGGCGGCCGCAACTGGTGCACTGACAGGCGGCAAGGTCATCTCAATCCTGAGCGTCGAGACTGTGCGCGGGCCGCGCGCTGGCGCGTTGGAAATCCACGCCGGGTTGGATAGCGGCAAGCTGCTCCAGGTGCTATCCGTCAACGACTATGCCCTCCATCGCCAATTTGTGCCATGGCGTTTTGCGGGCGAGCCTTCCGTGTATCTTGTTTCGCGTTACGTCCGGCTAGAAGCCGCTTGGCCGGATGAATTGGCCGAGCGTGACATCAAGCTGGCTGATATTGCCCAACATCCCAAGGACGGCGGGCGCTGGATTGCAGGCAAGAACGAGACTGGCGCGACCGTGACGCTGGGGTTGAGTGATAGAGTGCCCCACTACTTGATCGGCGGATGGACCGGCTCGGGCAAGACCTGGGCAATAAGAAGCACATTGGCACAACTATCGCGTGATGCAGAGAATCGCTTGGTGTTGGTTGATGCGAAATGGGGCGATGGATTGGGTTGTCTTGGTCATCTACCTCGACTTGTGGGTCCAGTTGCCACAGACATTGAAGGCGCGCGGGCGGCGCTGTCTTGGGCCGTCGCGGAAATGCGCCGGCGCTACGAGACGGGTAATAAACCAGGGCGCATCATCGTAGCGATAGACGAAATTCAAGAGTTGACTGGCAAGGCTGGCGACGCGGCGGCCACGGAGATGATCCGGCGGCTTGTGGTGCAAGGCCGGGGTGCGCGGGTGCACTGCATCATTGGCACCCAGCATCCCACCCTGAGCGCCTTTAGCGACCCAGCCATCAAACGCAACTTGACTGGTCGCGTGGCGCTGCGAACCGAAGACTACAAAGCCAGTGAGGTTGTGGTGGGTGGGCCATCACCGCGCGCCGACCGGCTGCTGGGCGCAGGTGACTGCTATTGTCTCACACCAAGCGCCACACATCGAGCGCAACTGGCTTACATTCCGCAGGCCGAATTGGAAGCGATGAACACGGGCAAGCCTGAGTTGGATGCTTGGCCCGATTTCGACCCCAAGGCGGCAGGGACCTTGCCCGACGAGGACACAGCGCGCTGGGAATATTCTGGCGAAGAGCTGGCGGTGGCACTGGTCCAAGCGCACTTGGGCAATGGGCGGCCGCTGTTGGTCAAAGCCTTGGATGCGGCCGGCCTGGGCAAGCCCGGAAGCGTGCGTGCGGCGCGGCTGTTGGATTTGGGGCGGTCTGCCCACAATTGGCTGGTCACCAACGACTGGCAACTGAGCGAGGCTGCCTGCCTGCCTGGCAGTGAGACACATACCCCTTGAGGTCTTCAAACGCGCGTTTCGAGGCTCAAAGGGTGTGCGCCTGGCAAGTAGGCAGGCAAGCAGCACAGAATCAAGGAGCGCAATGATGGGTAAAACTAGGAAAACGATTCAAATTGATCCGGTGATTATAGGAATACTCGCCGGCGCGCTAGTTGTGTTGGGCATTTTGGGGCTTGTCATTTATGGCTTGTGGACGCTCGCAAGCAGGATGGAACATGCCCATCTGGCAATGTGGGCTATAGGCGCGACCTTTATTATCCCACTGGCGTTTTTTACCGGTTTCTGGTTTGGCAAGACCGAGGTGCGCGGCTTCCTGGCTGGCGTTGATACTGGTCTTGACCGGCTGGCCCAGGCGGTGAATATGCGGGACACCTCTAGGATAAGCATCCACACAGCTGTTCGCGCTCCGCGCCAGCAGCCGGCCAACTATCCACAGGACGGCTGGAGCCGTAACGTCATTCTACCTGGCGGGTTGCCGCAAGGCCATGTTCCGCAGATTACCCATCGCCAACTCACCGACGATGATGTGTTGGATTTGTGAGGCAAACAATGAAACGATTATTGCTGGCGCTTGGCTTACTTGTTCTCGTGATTGCTCTCGCAGGCTGTGATGTGACACTCGACGATAAGGGTTTCGACATGCACGACCCTGTGCGCCACGCTGCCGCTACCGCCACTATCGCGGCAGTCCAGGCGCAGGATAAAAACGAGCAGGTGGATATTGCCATCAAGCAGGCCGTGGCCGCGCAAGAGATTGAAGCCACCCGCGCAGCCGTGCAAGCTGATCTCACACATAAAATGATCGTAGCAACAGTTGAAGCTGGAGCGCAGGCCCAGGCTATCGAAACGCAAAGCCAGGTCCAGACGCAAGTCACAGTGGCATTGGGGCAGGCTGGTTACATCGCAATCCTTGCTATCGGTGTGGGCCTGGCTATTGCGGCAATTATTCTAGCGACTGGTCACAGCGTTGCCAGCGTCAAACAAGCCATGCTTACCGCGAACTATGTCCAGATTGGCGTAGAATCTCGCACTCTGTTACCGCCGCCCTGGATTATTACGGTTGATGGCTACTTGATTGACACCCGGACTGGCGAGCGGGCCAGGTTGCGAGATGCGGTAGGGGTTAGTCAATTGCGTCTGGCAGCAACAACACATAGCACCGAGACCGCGCAGTTGGCGCAAGCAGAGATTGAGATTGCTAGAGCTACAAAAAGCGACAAGACCGCCGATGCCTTGATGAGCGCAGCGGGCAACGTGCCGATGTTACAGGCAGGACCATCGGCAGAAAGAGAGGGATAGGCAATGAGCAAGCAAGCGATTTTATACGCAAGGTCAGCAACCAGTCAAGATGAGGCCCTGGCGCGGCAACTGGACACTTGCCACAAGTGGGCGCAAGCCAATGGTTATACCGTGGTAGGCGAGTACTCGGAAGTAGCAGGCGGCATGGCGAATGTTTTGCCAGAGCGAGGCAAAGCGATAGCCCAGGCGCGAAAAGAGGGGGCCGTGCTGATATGTGCCGATCCAACGAGGCTATCTCGCAGCCTGAACCAGTATACCCGATGCACAGCGGGCTGCGAACGGCGAGGTGTGCCGGTGTTTTTTGCAAGTGATGGAACATCGAATACAAATCTATCGAGCAATGTGTGATTATTGCCATACGGCCCAAGCCCAGCAAGAGAGCATGGAGACAAACCAATGAATAACGATCAAGGGACCAAACTAATTGCAAAAAATGCAGCCCAAACATTGAGGGCAATTTTATACGCGCGCGTGTCTACGGATGAGCAAGCTGAAAAAGGCTACAGTCTGCCATCTCAATTAGATGCATGCAAGAAATATGCAGAGGCTCATGGCTTCACTGTAGTGGCTGAATTTGTCGATGACATTACAGGGGTAACACCATTTATTGAGCGTCCCAACGGAAAGCAAGCACAAGCTTTACTCGATCGCAAGGAAGCAGACATAATCATCGTTTACCAAGTTGATCGCCTGTCGCGTGATATTGTGGGATTGCTACAAACGGTACGCAATTGGCTAAAGGCAGGAATTGAAGTGTATTGCTGCGACGTTGGGAAGATCAAGAGCGAACTGGACATTATCTTAGTAATCAAGGGGTGGGCAGCTGGAGATGAACGAGAAAGAATACGAGAACGCACTACTAGAGGAAGAAATACAAAAGCTCAAAATGGAAAAGTGCCCGCCTGTGGCAAACCGCCCTATGGTTACGCGTTCAGCGACGAGTTGGATCAATTGGTTATTGTTGAGGAAGAAGCCAAATTTGTCAGGATGATTTTTGAGTGGTACACACTCGGTGAAGATAATAGCAGCCCATTGAGCGCTCGTACAATCGCGCACAAGCTCAGCCGGATGAGAGTGCCCACGCCTGCCGAGACTGGACACGGGGGGATGAAACGTAAGCGCGCACCAGGGATATGGGGGGATGCGTCTATAAATAACATCCTCGCTAATGAGACTTATGCAGGTATTTTCCGATGGGGAACGCGCAACAGGGAGTACAGCAAAAAAAGGAAAACCTGGAGTGAGATACCCATACCAGTACCGGCAATCATTAGCCATGAAGTATGGGAAGTTGCACAGGCAAGACGAGAGTATAACAAAAAAATGTCAAGACGAAACGCGAAGGGTGACTATCTCCTGCGAGGTCGGGTAACTTGCGAGTGCGGATATTCTATGTGCGCTTCTATGAGCGGCAGCAAAGATGGGCATCATAACTACCGCTGCACTTCGCACGTACACAAGTACCGCGATCTGGGAGAACACTCGCCTTGCACAGAACCATCGCCGCACGGCAATAACTTGGACGCTATAGTATGGGATTTTATTGTTGGCATAATGTCCGACGAAAAAAAATTCAAACAAGCTTTACTTGATGCACAAAACGCAGAACTTGAGGCTGTTCAGCCTAAACGAGATTTATTAGCTACTACCGAAGAGTTGATAACAAAATGCAAATCGAATGCGGAAAAGTTAGTGAGGGCATTAGCCAATGCTCCAGGTGGAATAGTGGGAGACACTTTACAGCAGCAAGTTGATGAAGTCAATAAGCTTTACGAAGATTTAATTCACCAACGCGGCGCTTTGTTGGCGGAACTAGATACCCAAGTGTTAACTGAAAGACAGATAGCAAACGCCTTGGCGTTTCGCGAGACGGTGATCGAGGGCATGAAAAATCCGACTTTTCAAGACAAGCTACAGACACTGGAAGATCTTGACGTGAGAGTGCACATTCACAACGAGCAGGCGCGCATTACTTGCAGAATACCCAAAGTGGAGGGCGTTATTGACTTGAAATCCACAGATTTGTTTGCGTTCCCCAGCTCTCGATCACCAATCCCCCAGCCAGCCCGACAAAGACAATCAATGCGTCAGTCCTAAGGTCAGCCCCGGCCATAATCAACAACGACATCACCAAAAAATTGCCAAGCAGCAGCCAGTCGAACTGGCTCCACCAGGGGCGATGGGGATCAAAGTAAGATAGATACTCTTTAGCCAATGGCCACCACACAACGATGATCAGAAACACAATCGCCACAAAGAGACTCATCAGGATATAGCTCGATCGCGTCCAGTTCAAAGCTATAGCCAGGCGTTTCCAGAGGGCTATCTTGTTCAAGCTCAGTTCAGTTTTCGGTGGATACAATTGCATTGCTCAATATCCTAGTGTTTCAAAACGATTATAACATCGATCCGGCAGCTATTGCCCCAATAATACCACTTTTGCGCAAAGGCCATGAGCAAAGAGTTGATTTCCATTTTGGTTTTACCCCTTGCTTGACAACTTTATCTGGTAAATATATCGCCACGCCGGGTCACGCGGCCCGCGCTGCATCAACCAGAGCTGGTCTATCGGCACGGGCCAATGACTAGTGTGCCATTCACTCTGCTGCAACTGCGCCAGCAGCGACTCGGTCTCGCCCCTATCCAGGCGCATGGTCATCGTCAGGTGTGGCGCATAGCGCCGGTGCTTGTCTGGCCCTAATGCTTCTAGCAATTGACGCCGGGCAGCCAGCAAGCCATCCGTCAACTCAACGTGCAGATAGATGACAGGCGTGCCAGGCAGAAAAGACTGAACACCTCCCAGCACAAGCTCAAAAGGCTGAATCTGAGCCTGAACAGCTTGCAAGCGCGCGATTGTCTCCGCCTCGTTTTCAGGCGTAGGTGAACCGGTGCGCCAATAGGTACCGGCCATTGTCACATGCGGCGCGGTGATACGGGCTGTTTTGGCATCGTGGCGCTGGCGCACAAGCTGGATGCGCTCGGCCAGGCTGCCAGTTGGAAATGCGCCGACGAAAACGCGATAATCACCATGATTACCATAATCACCAGAGGCATTGTTGAACATATGACCACCTCGACTTTCTGTAACGAGCGCTGGGCATACTTGCAAGTATAAAGTCGAGCTTAATATTGACTAATAAAACTCTCAACTATCTGAGCAAATAGCTGGGGATGCAACATGCACCATTCGTGATAACAACGGGGTAAAACCATCCATTGCGCACCCAGAATGCTTGTCGCTATTTGTCGCCCAAGCACTAGCGGGACCATGCCATCGTTCTCTCCCCATACCACCAAACTAGGCACACGCAGTAAGGATAAAGAGCTACTTTGATCTACGTATAATGGTAACTGCATGCAATGCCAAATATTGACTGTACGAAAGCTAAAATTAAAAAGTGCCGTCAGCCAAAGTTTCAAATGAAGCCGTATGCGTGGTGTGGTGATGAACTGCGCCGGGATTTCCAGAATTTTCCGCCCCAAAACGCGCCAAAAACTTGCCAAAGGAATGCCCACGCTGTCAACAAGCGTCAGGCTGCGCACTTGGTCTGGATATTGGGCCGCACACGCAATCGCTATCCCCCCGCCTGTCGAGTGTCCAACCAAATGATAGTGGGATAACCCTAATCTTGTCACAAATGTTCCTATGACCCGCGCATAGTCTTCATAGCGCCAGTGAGACACCGACCAAAGCGAACGATTGAATCCCGGCCAATCTAAACCAATCACGCGGCGATGTGCGGCCAAACACTCTAAACCATCCTGAAAAAGAGCCGATGAAAGCGCCCATCCATGCAAAAACAAAGCTGGCGTCCTGGCATTTTCTGCCTCGCCGCCTTCTAGATAATACAGCCAGCCGCCAGGCAAATACAATCGTTTAGGATGCAAAGTCATTCGCGCCGCTATCGCAGTGCCACCTCAAACTGGAAATGCTATCTACCATATACTCCCCGCCGCCGTTGTGGGTGGGATAAAGCGCATCAGGCGTGGTGGGAAATTTGTGCCTGTTCATCTTTTGCCCTCCTTTATGTTTTTGGCTAGTTTCCCCCTTGGGTGTTGATGGGGAAAATCACCGTTACCCGGAAAGTGTGACGTTGTCAAGCCTAATTATAGCCCAATACCTTTCAAATAAGGTATTGCCCATACGCCAGCGTCGTTATTTGAAAGATATTGAATTATAGTCCCTTTTGCGCCTGGTGGGGGCAAGTCTGATTCCCGTTGGAAAAGCTCGTGCGCCAACAAAATCGCCAGGCGACTAGCGCGCCTGGCGATTTTATCTGATTGGTGCAAAGTACAAGTTAATGGTTCTTCATCACAAGCGGCAGGTAAAGCTTTCTCTGCCCAGATCCCACAATCAAGACATGTTGGGCCGTATCTGCGCCGCAGGTGTTTGACACGGTCAACGTCACCGTAAAGGTCCCCACGGTCGAAAAGATATAGCTCACGTTAGGGCTGTCTGCCGCGCCAAAGCTCCAGGTGTATGTGAAGGGTGGTGTGCCGCTCGCCACGCTGGCGGTAAAGTGCGTGCTGGTCCCAACCGTGGGCGTAATTGGACTCCACATAAAGTCAACCCCGCTCACCTGGACGCAGGTCATAGTCACCACCAGCGTCACATCAACGTCCACCTGCGGCTGAACAGGATCGTTGCTGCTCGCTTGCAGCGTTGTCGTATAGGTTCCAACAGCCAGCCCTGTGGCGTCAAAGGTAACCGCTACATTGGCGCTGCCCGATGGAGGCACTGTGCCAGTAATAGGCGACTCGTTCAGCCAGGCTCGCGCCGGGCTCTCCGCCAGGCTCCAGGTCAGGTCGGCTGTGCCCACATTGCCGATGGTCAGCGCGCGATCGAGGGTGCCACCCGGATTCAGCGTGGCCGTCAATACCAGTGGGCTTACAGTGATACTCGGCAGCGGCTCGGTCGTCACCGTCAGCGTCGCCAGCACATCCACTTGCGGATTGTCAGGATCATTGCTGCTCACTTGCAGCGTCGTCGTATAGATACCAGCAGCCAGCCCCGTGGCGTCAAAGGTGACCGCCACATTGGCGCTGCCTGATGGAGGCACTGTGCCAGTAATAGGCGACTCGTTCAGCCAGGCTCGCACCGGGCTTTCCGCCAAGCTCCAAGTCAGGTCGGCTGTGCCCACGTTGCCAATGGTCAATGCGCGATCGAGGGTGCCGCCCGGATTCAGCGTGGCTGTCAATACCAGCGGGCCTACGGTGATACTCGGCAGCGGCTCGGTCGTCACCGTCAGCGTCGCCAGCACATCCACCAGCGGCTGAACAAAATCGTTGCTGCTCACTTGCAGCGTTGTCGTATAGATACCAGCAGCCAGCCCCGTGGCGTCAAAGGTGACCGCTACATTGGCGCTACCTGATGGAGGCACGGTGCCAGTAATAGGCGACTCGTTCAACCAGATTTGCACCGGGCTTTCCGCCAGGCTCCAGGTCAGGTCGGCTGTGCCCACATTGCCGATGGTCAGCGCGCGGTTGACTGTACCGCCAGGGTTCAGTGTTGCATTAAGCGAAAGCGGGGTCACAGTGATGTCTGGCGATGCGATTTGGAACTGGATGACTGTCTCGCCGGCCACCTCTCCAATGTGGTTAAAGATCCAATCGGTGATGGTGATTACCTGGAACGGCACGACGTTATCTGTAATGTTGACTGTCACCGCAATATCGCCTTGCGCGCCCTGCGGCAGACCCCCAATGTGCCATTCAACCCACAAGCCGTTCGGATCTTGATTGGTGGGCGGCGGGGTGGAAGCAACAAACGGCGCTTCAGGCGGAAAGTCGTTGCGGATCCAGACATCGTTCTCAAACCCGCCCGTGTTGCCAAAGCTCAATGTGAAGGTGGCCAACTGGCCCGGCAAGACGTTGGGCTCATACGCGCTGCCAATCCACAAGTTCGGCGGCAGTTTGTTGATGATGACAGGCCGCTGTTCCAACTCTACTTGATCCACCCACAACTCTTCCCACAACAGGGTCTGGGTCCAGGTGCACGGCTCCACGTGGAACCACTTGGTCAAGGTAATCACCGTCGGCGTCAGGATTGGGCCAGTCCACACCAGCCGGTCAGGCTGGACGATGACGTTGCCGCCAGTGGCCGCCCAGTTAAGCAGGCGCAGGCGGGCTGGATTCCACGTCTCGATCTGGGCAAAGACAGGCGGCTGGCCCAAGCTCCCCTCCAGGCGGAAGGCCATGTCGGTGTAGGCCGGGTTGACCACAGTCCAGTCGGTCCAGGTGGTCCAGCCGCTACCAAAGTAGTTGGTCGGGTCAATGAGCTGCGGATGGTTGAGGTTGGACGTGCCGGCAAAGTACCAGTAGTACAAGCCCAAGGTTTGGTCGAGGGATGGATAAAAGACAAGCCAGTAGTGTCCAGGCGGCAGGTTGAGTGGCCCGCCGGTGGCCAGGAGCACATCGAGGGTGACATCCTGGTAGCTGCCCAGCCCAATGGTGACGGCCGTATTGGTGGGCGGCAGAGAGAGGCTCCACAGCTCGGTCCCCGAACCATCGCCGGGGTAGCCAGCCGGCACGCCGCCTGCGTCGGGGTAGATGTACCACGTGAGCAGGCTGGCGCGCAATAGATTGGCGGCCTGGTCAAAGCCGTCTACAAAGATGGTGTCAATGGCCCACGGCACGGGATTCTGGAAATCGTCGGCGCTAAAGACGCCCACGCTCACATTGGTCATATAATCCGAGACGCCCCCAAAGCCTGATGTGCCGGTCGGCTGATCCCAGAGGACAGCTTCGGGTTTGCGTGGCACAACCGGCAGGTGAGGCCCGCTAACCTGGGCCGTGAGATTGGCCCGCAGGTCAGGCGGCGGGCCCGATGGGGCGAGGATTGGTGTCACAGCAGCTTTGAGCGGCAACGGTGGCAGCAGGTGCAGCACTTCCTGAACCATAATCGTGTCCGAGGTCTGCCGCGTGATTGAGATGCCAGGCGTCCAGGGCAGGCCGTCAATCGTCTTGTCCCACCCAATCGGCGACACAACGTGCAAGGTGATGAATACCTCGTCCCACATCACGCCCACGTGGTCAAAGATGCCATCCCAGATGGTAATGGTGGTAGATGGCGGCAAGTTGGGTGTAACGATGACCGTCACATCAATGTTGCCCATCGCCCCCTGCGGCAGATTGCCTACATACCACTCGACCCACAATCCGTTTGGATCTTGGTTGGTGGGCGGCGGGGTGGAAAAGGCAAACGGCGCTTCAGGCGGAAAGTCGTTGCGAACCCAAACATCATTCTCGAACCCGCCACTGTTGCTGTACACCAGCGTGAAATCGGCCAGCGTGCCGGCCACCACCGGCGGCGCGTACACGGCGTCAATGCCCAACTGCGGCGGCAGTTTGTTGACGACGACGGGCCGCTGTTCCAACTCTACTTGATCCACCCACAACTCTTCCCACAACAGGGTCTGGGTCCAGGTGCACGGCTCTACGTGGAACCATTTGGTCAGCGTGATGACCGTCGGCGCGGCGACCTCGCCGACCCACTCCAACCGGTCAGGCCCGACGATTACATTGCCGCCAGTGGCCGCCCAGTTGAGCAGGCGCAAGTGGGCTGGATCCCAGGTCTCGATCTGGGCAAAGACAGGCGGCTGGCCCACACTCCCCTCCAGGCGAAAGGCCATGTCGGTGTAGGCCGAGTTGACCACAGTCCAGTCGGTCCAGGTGGTATAGCCCGCACCAAAGTAGTTGGTCGGGTCAATGATCTGCGGATGGTTGAGGTTGGACGTGCCAGCAAAGTACCAGTAGTACAGGCCCGAGGTTTGGTCGAGGGACGGGTAAAAGACCAGCCAGTAGTGTCCAGGCGGCAGGTTGAGTGGCCCGCCGGTGGCCTGGGTCACATTGAGGGTGACATCCTGGTAGGTGCCTAACCCGATGGTGACGGCCGGATCGTTCGGCAGCAGAGACAGGCTCCACAGCTCAGTCCCCGACCCATCGCCGGGGTAGCCAGCCGGCACGCCGCCGGCTCGGGGTAGATGTACCACGTGAGCAGGCTGGCGCGCAGTAGATTGGCGGCCTGGTCAAAGCCGTCTACAAAGATGGTGTCAATGGCCCACGGCACGGGATTCTGGAAATCGTCGGCGCTAAAGACGCCCACGCTCACATTAGTCATATAATCCGAGACGCCGGCCGAGCTTTGGGCGGTCGACTGATCCCAGAGAATGGCCTCGGGGCTGCGCGGCGCAACCGGCGCGCGAGGGCCGCCGGCCTGGGCTGTGAGATCGGCCCGCAAGTCAGGCGGCGGGTCTGATTGGACCAGGACGGGTGTCACGGCAGCTTTGAGCAGCGGCGGCGCCACGTGCAGCACCTCCTGAACCATAATTGTGTCCGAGGTCTGGCGCGTGATTGAGATGCCAGGCGTCCAGGGCAGGCCGTCAATCGTCTTGTCCCACCCAATCGGTGACACAACGTGCAGGCCAATGAACACCTCGTCCCACATCACGCCCACATGGTCAAAGATGCCATCCCAGATGGTGATGGTGGTAGACGGTGGCAAGTTGGGCGCGACGATGACCGTCACGTCAATGTTGCCCATCGCTCCCTGCGGCAGGCCGGCGATGTACCACTCGGCCCACAATCCATTGGGATCCATGTTGGTGGGCGGCGGGTAAGAAAAGGCCAACAGCGCCTCGGGCGGAAATTCGTTGCGAATCCAAACGTCGTTCTCAAACCCGCCGCTGTTGCTGTACACCAGCGTGAAATCGGCCAGCGTGCCGGCCACCACCGGCGGTGTGTACACAGCGTCAATGCCCAACTGCGGCGGCAGCTTGTTGATGAGCACGGGCCGGGTTTCCACCAATGCCCCGCCAATGAACAGCTCTTCCCAAAGCAGCGTCTCGGTCCACGTGCACGGCTCGACATGAAAGGGCTTGAAAATTTCAACCGGGCCAAAGTAGACCCCTGCCGGCACCGCCAGCGTCCACAAGCCCGCTGCCGGATCCCAGGTGACAAAAGCTTGATAATCCGGCGGCAGAACTAGGGCCGGTTCAGTCATTTGCAAGCGGCCCGGATCCCACGTCTCAGCCAACGTAAAGCCCACAGGCCCCAGCGGATCAATGATCTCGTGGACGACGATCGTGTCCGAGGTCTGGCGGGTGATCGAGATGCCAGGCGTCCACGCAATTCCATCAATCTCCTTGAGCCACACATATGGCTGCGCGCATGGTGGGATGCTGGCTAGCGGGTTGATGGCCTCGTCGCACGGCTGGGCAGCCATGCTGGCAGGTGTGTACTGATCAACGCTGCATGGGTGGTGCGGCGCGGCGCCATAACCGTCGCCATCCCAGTACCACGATTCGAGCGCGTCAGGCGTGCCAGTGCCAGAAGTTACATCAAAGCAATAGTAGGCCGTGCAGTGATCGGTGGCTTGCTGATAGCGGGGGTGGTTGATATTGACCTCATAGGGCGAGGTCTCGAACAACCAGCTAAAGGCGCCCCACGTGCCACTATCGCAGGCCGGCGTGCCTAGGACGTAAACATTGCTCACCGTCCAATCGGCCGGGAATCTTTGCCACACATTGTAGACATACTCATAATCGTTGGTGAACGACTCAGCGCGGAAGCAAAAAGTCTGCGCCGCGCCGGGGATATAGCAGGCGGCGCCGACCAAGGGGTCAAAGGCGACGTACGAGCCGCTGAGCGATTCGATTTGTCCGGCTGGTTCTTGCGGGCCGGCCGGAATGGGCCAAGCCGTTGAGGTGATGGGAGCGTCCGCCACATCTGGTGTGAGCGACTCTTGCGGCAAGGGCGCTGCCTGCACCGGGACGATACCCATCAGCAGGACAGCAATTGCAATAGCATTCAATAAACGAAAGGGTTTCATTAGTGTTCCTCCTTTGGGGGGGTAGGGCTTTTTTCCCTGGGCTGTGGAATAGCCTATTTGTAACCAATACCGGCAAAAAGCAATTGAGCCGGCAACATGGTCTGTGCCAGCAATCACCTCCTTTCACCAGCTAGAAAAACGGAGACAATCACTGTAGTAGGTTAGAGGCCAAAGAGTGATTCGCACAATATATAGAGTATAGCATCTCTGGTTGATTGTCAAGCAAAAGCTTAGCTACTTGGCTGTTGGCAACAAGCCATCTTGCGCAAAAACCACATTTTGATTTTGATACAGGCCACTCACCTCATCTACAAACGAGCGGCAGCCACACACCATAGGGCGCTGTGGCCCAGGCCGAGCCCAACATGTTCGCTCCGTGCAGATCAATTGCCTCTAGTTTGTAGTAATAGGCCACCCCAGGCTGCACACCAGCATCGTGCCAGGCATAGGCCGCGCCCTCTACGCCGCCTGGATTCTTGGCCGCAATCGGCGCGCCGTTCAAGCGAGCATAGACGCCCTCGGGCGCGTCGCTGCGATAGAGGTTAAAGCCCACCAACTCTAACTCGCTGGCGGTTTCCCATTCCAGCCCAATCCCCCCCGCCTGCGGAGCCGCCGTGAACGAGACCAGCGTGACGGCAGTGGGCGCGTTATTCTCTACCACCCAATCGGAAAAGCTCGTCACACCATTGCGCGTCACCGAGCTGGTTGTATTGCCGGTTCTGGCACAATCCCAAGCGATGCCGGTGTAGCGGCACACCTCGTCGCCATTGTCAGCGCCGGTGAAGGGCAGGGTCAGGTTCACGCTAAAGCCGCTCGCAGCGCCGCCGCTGGTGGTGGTGCCCGTGATGGCCCAATAGTAGCCGGTCTGCAAATTGCCTGTGGCATTGGGGTGATTCCTATTAAATCGCTGCGCGCTGATGCAATCCAGGTCGTCCTCTGTGGTGACGTGCACCTGCACAGGCATATTGCCGCTGTATAGGGTATAATCGTTGCCGGCAGTCACGCCGCACACGGCCGTGGCGGCCGTCCACTGCGCAAGGCGTTCTGCTACCTTGCCTCCGCTGCTCCATCCCGCATGTCCAACATACAGTCTGCCATTGCTTTGAAAAGCCATGCCATAAACGGTGGCATCAATGCCTGCGCCCATCGCGCTCCAGCCTACACCATTCCAGCGAGCTATATAACTCGCAGGGGTGGGATTGTAACAATCAAAGTCGTCACAAATGCCGCTAAAAAGCCCTCCAGCATACAGCGCGTCGCTGCTATCGAGCGCCAGCGATTGGACAGTGCTGTTCACTCCATTGCCCACCGCGCTCCAGTTTGCGCCGTTCCACAAGGCGATGCGATTAGTAGCGGTTGGAGCATAGTAGCAAGTGTTGTCATCACAGATGGCAGTAAACGACCCGCCAGCATACACATTGTCGCTGCTGTCAACTGCTAGCGCCATTACAGAATCGTTGAGTCCATTACCTACCATGCTCCAGCTAGGACTATTCCACCTGGCGATGTAATTAGCAGGAGAAGGATAGTTGCAATCATCACTATCACACATCTCAAAAAACAGTCCGCCGGCGTACAGATTGCCGATGCTGTCAAAAGCCAGCGTCCGGACGTAACTAGTAAAGCCATAGCCCAACGTGCCCCAAGTAGAGCCATTGTACGTAGCAATATAGTTAGTTGGTAGATAGGTCATACAGCCAATGTCAGCACAGCGTTGGGTAAAGGCCCCACCTGCGTACAGCGTGCTGCCACGAAAAGCCAGAGCATAGACAGCGTCATCGAACCCAGACCCCAGCCCACTCCAGCTTGAACCATCCCACCGGGCAACCCGTGCAGCCAGGTTGAGGGCGGTGGTACAGGCAGGATTATCACAAATGCCCGTGAATGCGCCCCCAGCATATAGATCATTGTTGTTACCAATCGCCAGGGCGTAGACACTGTCGTTGAACCCATTCCCTAGCGCACTCCAGATTGTGCCATTCCACACGGCAACGCGGTTAACAAAGGTCTCACCGGCGGTAACGAAAGTCCCCCCGGCATACACGTTTCCGCTGCTGTCAAAAGCCAGCGCGTTAACATTGCCGTTCAACCCCGGGCCAACGCTGCCGCCGTCAAAGGTGCTCCAGTTTGAGCCATCCCAGGTTGCACTGTAGCCGGCAAAAGTTGGGGTGGTGCAGGCGTCGGCATCGCAAATGCCGTTAAAGTCGCCGCCCACGTACACAGTGGTTCCGCTGCGATAGACGGCGTTGACATCGCCATTCACCCCGCTGCCCACCGCGCTCCAGGCTGAGCCATTCCAATACGCCAGGCGGTTCACAGTCACAGGCGATCCACCCGCGCTGATAAAACCGCCACCCACATACACGCCCGTGCCGCTGGCGCCCGCCAGCCCATTTTCGCCCGGTGAACTGCTCAGCCCATAGGTAGACGGGCCTCCCATCGTGGCCCAACTGCCGGCGCTAAAGACGGCGATGTATCTGGCTGTTGCATAATCTCCGCTTAGGCAAGTGCTGCTTGTACAACGATTGAGAAAAGTCCCGCCAGCGTACAGATTGCCATTACCATCTAGCGCCAGGGCGTTAACATAACTACCAGCACTCACTCTAAAGCCATAACCCAAGCTGCTCCAGCCCTTGGTAGAGATATCCATCTGGGCAACGTGCCTTTGCGTTCCCCCACCTATGGATGTAAAGCTCCCACCAGCATATAATATATTGCCGCTGACCAACACAGCACGGACATCGCCATTAGGCGATCCCAGGTCTTCCCAGGCGCTGCCATTCCATCGCCGCAGGTACATAGTGGGGTATTCGCTGTTGCAAGCCAAATAAAGCCGGTCGCTGCTGTCTTTGGCAATATCATAGCAACCATAATAGTCGAGGCCTGGGCCAGGGCCGAGGCCGCCCTCCGCGCTCCAGCTCGTACCATCCCACCTGGCCAGGTAGTGCGGCGTGGGAGTAGTAGCGGAACAGGCAGCGTCATTGCAAATGTTTTCAAATTCACCTACGGCATAAGCCTTTGTACTGCTGTAGACAACCATCGCCCAGACTGTGTCATCAAAGCCATAACCCATCGCGCTCCAGTTTGTGCCATTCCACCTGGCCACGCCGTTGACCCGCGTGCCGCCAGCATAATAAAAGCCGCCCATTGCATACACATTGCCGCTGCCATCAACGGCAAAGTTGTGGACAGGGCTATCAAAATCTGTCACGTGAAAGCCGCCGGCCCAGTTTTCATCGCCCGGCGTGTTTGCAGGCGGC
>JBGSMF010000313.1:0-13036 GCA_041740315.1 Thermoflexales bacterium | reverse complement strand
CCCGCACACAAAGACAACTTTGAACTCTAGCCCTTTGGCGCTGTGTAAGGTGCAGATTTTGACTTTGGGCGTTTTGAGGTTCAGGTTGTCTTTCATTACCTGATACGGAATATGGTCTTTGCCAAGCGCCTGGGCAATCTGCTTGACATTGTTGTGGTGACGCTGAAAGACGGCAATATCCTGGAGTTGGTAACCTTGCTCAAGAAGGTTGGCGATTTCTGCGGCGATGGACTGATATTCTTGATGCGGCGAGTCAAAGGAAAGCAGCACAGGCACAAGCCCGTGCCGAAAGTGGGCGTACTGATCATCGGGGTTGATGATGCCATCACCGGCATCGTGCAAATCGGCAGCAATCGTTGGGCTATCGCGGATAACGTCTAGAGCCACGTCCACAATCTCGCGAGTGCTCCGGTAAGAACGGTTGAGCACAAAACTGTTGTGGCGCGTAATACCTAGCCCCAGTTCTTTCCACGTGAAATCACGGCGGTAAATCCTTTGCGCGCCGTCGCCGACAATGAAAACCATGTTCGTTTCCGGCTTGACCATCTCAAAGGCTACCCGAAACCAGGAAGGAGCAAAATCCTGGGCTTCGTCAATCAACACGGCATGATACTGGTGAGGCTTGATCTCGCCTTGCTCCATTGCGCGCAATACCCTGTTGGGGATGTCCGCCCAATCGCACAGGTTGTTTTTCTTCAGATGTCGCTGGTACTGGACAAACAAATCGTAAACGGCCTGGCGTTTCTGTCTTTCATCTCCTCCCAATCCTCGCCCGCGCCCTACCCGCTTTACCTTGTCGGGGTCCAGGTATTCATTCCAGCTTTGATAGTGCAGCCGCTGCTTGATCCAGTCAAATTCCTGGTACAAAAATTCAGGGGTGAAGGTATTGACACCCATTTTATCCAGAATGCTTTTGATCAAGCCTTTGCAACTGCTCTCATCCTGGGGATTGCTGAACAAGTCAAGCGGAGATAACAAATCGTAGCACCACCTATGGAAATTTGCGATTTTGACGCGCGTTGGGTCTCCACCAATTTGCTCAAAAATCTGACGCATATATCCCACTAACGATTTGTTGTATGTCAGCACCAACACGCGCCAGTTTGGGTTGACTTCACTCATAAATTTGGCTCGATTGAGCAGGATCAGGGTCTTGCCACTGCCCACAGCCCCCCTCACCAATTTGGCCAGTGGCTCTCTGGCAATCCGCTGCGCTTCTGGAGGGAGATAAATGTCAAGGTGGCTGATGTTGATTTGTTCAGGGTCAAGGAGTTTGAGTTGTGTGCCGGGGACACGGATTTGGGGGTACATTATCCACTTGAGCGTCTCGAGTTGTTCCTGAGATAGCGCCGCCTTGAACACAGCCGCCTGCAAAAATCGCCCAGCCAGGTCGTCGGCCAGGTCATCTTTCAAAAGAACTTGCTTTTCGTTGACCACACGGCCCAAGCCAGAGGATTGCCACTGTTCACAAGCAATGTTTGGGAAAGCTACAAGCGCGGAGGTGGAAAAAGCCAATCGCCCCTTATGCGCTCCTCGTGTTTTGAGCAATGAGCGATACACATCAGGATCGGTCTTTTCATAACTCTCGATGTGGTTTCTGAGGGCAAGCATGTGCTCTCTGGCCTGCTTCTCAGGGTTGGTGCGCACCGAGATAGTCTCTCCTTCGTATATCTCGAATGTGTCTTTGTTTGCGCTTCGTATGCCTTTGATGCTCCAATCCTTGACTTCTACCACGATCAATCCAATTGCGCTGCCCAGCACGACAAAATCAGGATACCGGCTCATCTTTTTGCCAAAGAGTGTGGGCTCGAACCAAACAAAATAGTCGTCTGGAAGATTGCGTTTGAGGGTGTTGAATACAACCCGTTCGCCTGGTGTGCAGTTATCGGGGGCGTGCTGGTAGTTCATCAAAGCCATAAAGTGAATTATATCACCATTTTCTTTTCACAAAATATCCGTCAACCAAGCTCCATTCCTGCGCAAATTCTTGCCGAAAGCAAGCCCCAACAAAAAGAACTCTACGGGTATGCACCGTGGGGTCTCACTATCGGCTACAGCGAATATCGTCACAAGTTGGCTTTAAAAAATCCGTCGGGCCCTACCTTGGTTCTCACGGCTATCTTTTTGGGTTAGCCGTGATGACGAAGGTCATACAAAAATGGGCGCGATAGGACTTGCCCGTCCTGGCTTGCGCCAGCGGGCCAGGGGATCTACGACCCCACGGATGTGAACCATATGATCGGGTCAGCCCAATTTTGACCACATGGATACCCGGATTTGAGTACCCATGTGCTCAGTTGTTCTAACCTATCCATGTGCGCAATGGTCGTTCCAAGACCACCGTGTTTACAGCCCTCGCCACGCAACGCCAAAAGGCAAAATGTTATAGCTCACTTCTTTTTGGAGCAAGTTTGCGATATAATAGACATTATAGCGGGAACTCTTTCCGCAACAGAGGTTTGATGAACGATGGCTGGCGCTAAACGCAAGACAGGTAAAAAAGGTAGATGATACAAACAGAACAATCCCATTCCAACGAGTCTGCCAACTTGCGCCGGCAGGCCGACGCAACAAAGGAACTGAACAGAGAGGCGCTACAGGGGCAAGCAGTGGATCCGAACGGCCTCTCGCCTAAAGAGGTTCAACACCTGGTTCACGAGCTACAGGCGTGCCAGGCAGAATTGGAACTGCACAGAGAAGCGTTACGAGAAGCAACGTTGCGCTGCCAGATGGTTGTTGATTTTACCTACGATTGGGAATACTGGGAAAACCCCGATGGCACGCTGCGCTACATTTCCCCTGCCTGCGAACGTATTACTGGCTATACAACCGCTCAGTTCATCACCGACCCCCATCTCCTGGACAAGCTTGTTTTGCCTGAAGACAAGCCAACTTGGGCCGAACATCATCACGACGTGGGCGAAGGGCCGGGACTGCGGGAAATTCAGTTCCGTATCCGTCGGCGGGATGGCGAGACGCGCTGGATTGAGCATGCTTGCCGGCCGGTAGCGGATGAGCATGGCGCGTTTTTGGGGTTTCGCGCTACCAACCGCGATATCACCGAGCGCAAGCGGGCGGAAAAGGCGCTGCACCAACAGGGAAGACGTTTGGCGGTGATTGAAGAGCGGCAGCGCCTGGCGCGCGAACTGCATGACTCGGTCGCTCAAGCCATCTACACGATTACGCTGTATGGCGATGCCGCGATCAAGGCCCTATCTGCCGGGAGACAAGAAGCCGTAAAAGGTCACCTGCGCGATTTGCGGCAGACAGCTCAAGAGGCGCTGCGCGACATGCGATTGCTCGTCTTTGAGCTGCGCCCGCCCGAACTGGAAAAAACGGGCCTGTCGGCGGCCATCCAGTCACGGCTGGAAGCCGTGGAAGCCAGGGCCGGCCTACAAACTGAATTGCACGTGGAAGGCGAGGAGCGGCTGCCGCTCACGGTTGAGGAGGAATTGTATCGCATCGCCCAGGAAGCGTTGAACAACGTGGTGAAGCATTCCAGGGCCAGGCAGGTGAGCGTCAGATTACGGTTTGCAGACGATGTGGCGAGTCTTGTGGTATGGGATGACGGAGTAGGGTTTGACCCGGCACTGGCGCGTTCGCAAGGCGGTATGGGATTGCAAAGTATGAAAGAGCGCGCGCAGCGGCTCACTGGCGCATTGGAGATAGAAAGCGCGCCGGGCCAAGGAACCCGAATCAAGGTACAGGTAGATATCCGTGCTCAACTGGAGACCGCAGAGTTGCCAGAACTGGCTCAACATGCCCGCTCACAAAATGAGGAGAGGTAAAATGTCACACTCGCCAATCCGGGTTCTCATCGCCGATGATCACCCTGTCGTCCGCAAAGGGCTGCGCGCCCTGATGGGAGAGTATAACGAGATTCAAGTGGTGGGAGATGCGGCTAACGGCCAGGAGGCTGTGACCCAGGCCGCGATCCTGCGGCCAGATGTCATTTTGATGGACCTGGTTATGCCAGTGATGGACGGCATTCAAGCCACGCGGCAAATCACTGCGCGCATACCCGAGGCGCGCATACTGGTGCTCACCAGCTTTGCCACAGACGACAAGGTATTCCCGGCTATCCAGGCCGGCGCGCTGGGCTATCTGCTCAAAGACTCTGACGCCGATGATCTGGTGCATGCGATTGAGCAAGTCCATCGCGGCGAGCCGTCATTGCACCCAAGTATTGCACGCAAGGTGTTGCAAGAACTAAGCCAGCCCACGGATCTCCCCCCTTCGCCTGAGCCGCTAACGGAGCGAGAGGTAGAGGTGCTGCAGCAGGTGGCGCAGGGTTTGAGCAACCAGGACATTGCCGACAGGCTGGCAATCAGCGAGGTCACAGTCCGCACGCACGTGAGCAACATCCTGAGCAAGCTGCACCTGGCCAACCGGGTACAGGCTACCTTGTATGCGCTGCGCGAGGGATTGGCTTCGCTGGATAAGAAAAGCTCGGAAGGCGCATAGGCTGTTTGCCGGCGACTCGTTCCTCTACAACATTTGGTAACTGCTCACCCTCCCGCAGGCTTGAATGCTTGTGGATAAGCAAGCGCAACTCGACCAAGATCGCCAGCCTGCCCAGGTAGCTAATTTTGTGTAACTCAGCACCCTGAGCGGAGCGCCGCACTCCTTCGACTACGTTTCACTCCGCTCAAGCTGCGCGGCGCGTAGTCGAAGGATGCGGCCTGAGTTATAATTTTGTAACCTGCGGGAGGGTAGGCTGAACAGTTACAACATTTGTAGTAGACTCTCTCATCAAATGTGGACAAGACCGCCCCCAGGGCGGTCGTTTTGTTGAGTAACGAATCAACACCTGCATGATGACAGGAGCATTGCTCAGGTGTATGCTACAAGGAACCTATGAAAATTTATCTGGATTGTTACCCGTGTTTCCTGCGCCAGGCGTTGGAGGCGGCCCGCATGGCCGGGGCCGACGAGCGGCAGCAGAGCGTGGTGATTGAGCGCGTACTCGACATGCTCAGGCAAAGCGGGCCTTTTAGCACGCCGCCAGAGATTGGCGACCGGGTTCATCGCATCGTGCGCCAGGAGGTTGGCAACAGTGACCCATACCGCGCGGCCAAGGAAACCAGCACTCGCCAGGCGCTGGCGCTCTACCCCCGGTTAAAGGCGCTGTTGGCGAAAGCGGACGATCCGCACGAGATAGCTGTGCGGCTGAGCATCGCAGGCAACATTATTGACTTGGGACCAGCCCAGGAATACGACTTGTGGGGTGTGGTAGAACGGGTGTTGACCCAGCCTTTTGCCATTGACGATGGGGCAGCTTTTCGCGCGGCGCTTTCCAGGGCCGGGCGGGCGCTCTACCTGGCTGACAACGCTGGCGAGACGGTATTCGACCGGCTGTTGATTGAAACGCTCGACATACCGGTCATCTATGCCGTGAAAGGAGGTCCCATCTTGAATGACGCAACGTGGGAGGACGCGCTGGCCGCCGGCCTGGATCAAGTAGCGGAAATTGTGAGCACTGGCTCGGACGCTCCGGGCACAGTTCTGGAGCGCTGCTCAAACGAGTTCCGGCGGTTGTATAGCGAGGTCGAGCTGGTCATTGCCAAGGGGCAAGCCAACTATGAGACATTGAGTGAAAAAGGCCCCAAGCTGTTTTTCCTGCTGCAGACCAAATGCCCCGTTATCGCCCGCGATGTGGGCGTGCCGCTCGGAAGCATTGTGCTCAAACAGGGATAGAGGCAAGATCCGGGATATAAATCAAAAGATGGCTGAAAAAGAGGAAATGTAGATGAAGCGAATAAATCACATCCGGCGGATAAAGCACATCCAAAAGATCGCAATTTGCGGAAAAGGCGGCAGTGGGAAAAGCACCCTCGTCGCCCTCCTGGCGCGTGGTCTGCAAGACAGAGGATCTCGTGTGTTGGTCGTTGACTCTGACGAGTCCAATCCCGGCATCTATCGAGCGCTCGGCTTTGATCAGCGGCCCAGGCCCTTGCTGGATCTGGTTGGGGGAAAGAAGCAAGTGTTCCCAACGTTCTCAGACAAGACCGCGCCTGGGGAGAGCATCCTGTCGCGCCAAGGGTTTCACATCGCGGACCTTCCCGAGGACTATGTCGTGGAGAAAGACGGCATCAGCCTGGTCTGCGTCGGCAAGATCCTCCAGTCGCTCGAGGGCTGCGCCTGCCCCATGGGGGTGTTGAGCCGCGAGTTTCTGAAAAGGCTTGCGCTGCAGGCGGGCGAGATAGTCGTCGTTGATATGGAGGCCGGCGTGGAGCACTTTGGCCGAGGCGTTGAGGCGAGCATAGACAGCGTGCTCATCGTAACCGAGCCCTCTTTCGATTCGCTGGAACTCGCCGAAAAGATCAGCGCCCTTGCCGCCGAGGTTGGGGTGAAACGGGTGTGGACCATTATCAACAAAATCGGGTCCGAAGAGATTGCCTCGCGATTAAGGCGAAAACTGGAGGAAAAGGGCCTCTTGGTCATTGGCGCCATAGGCTACGAGCCAGAGATTTTTGAGGCCGGCCTGGAGGGGCGTCTAATTCGCCGCAACAAGTTAAAGACGGACGTTGAAAGCATACTGGATCAGTTGCTGTAGGAGGGATTATGTGCCTGGCTACGGTCTATCTCACAGATGATGCTGGCCGACGGGAACAAGTGATGCAAGACGTGGCCTGGGTCAAGCCCGCAGACGGCGGGCTTGAATTGATCTCCCTCTTGGGAGAAAGCAGGCTATTCCATGCCCAGATCGAGAGCATTGACCTGATCAAGAGTGCGATCATTCTGAAAAGGATGGCCGTTGCCCCTCCTGAAGGGGCGCCCCGCGGTCAAAGGGACAGAACAGTCTGAAGGAGAGGGCGTATGCCAATCTACGAGTACCGGTGCGAAGACTGTAACGAATCCTTCGAGGTGTTTGTGCGCTCATCCTCGCAGAAAGCCAAGCTTACTTGCCCCAAGTGCGGGAGTCAGAAGGTAAAAAAGGCCGTATCACTGTTCGGCGCCGTTGGAGCAGGCAGCAGCTCAGGCCAATCTTGCAGCTCCATCTCTACCTGAACACTGAGCGGCTAGGAGGCCGTGCGCCCCCAGAAAGAGCAAAGCAATGGCCCAAGTCAACACCCCCACATTTGATGACCGCTGCATCATCTCCTGCGGGATGCTGCACCCCGAGGTGACCCATCTGATCGAGACCGGTTTTCTGGCGCCGCGTCGGGTTCTGTTCACGCCGCCGGGACTGCATGCCCTGCCGGACAAGTTGGAGGAGCATCTTCTCAAGAGATTAGATCAAGTCAGAGAGTGGTGCCCTGATCACAAGATCAGCGTGGCGTATGGGAAAAAGTGTTACATCAACACTGACGAACCACTCAAGCGCGTGGACTCGATCCTGGAGGCCCAAGGCCAAGGAATCGTCAGGGTGCCGGGGGAGTACGGTTACGACATGCTGGTCGGTATCGAGGATCGGCAGCGCATCAGCGGGGGAAGGCAGGACAAAATCCTGTGGTTCACGCCGGGTTGGCTCAAGAGTTGGAAGACGGTCTATCAGAAATATTTTGGCTGGGATAAAGCGGATGCCAACGCAAACTTTCCGGGGTTTTACGACAAGATCATTGTCCTGGATAGCCTCGGCCTCGCCGAGGAGTATATGACACTGCGCGCCGAGCAGATTATGGAGCTGTTCGATTGGACCGGCCTGGAAGTAGAATTTCATCCCATCACCCTCGACCGCTTCAAGGGCTTGCTGGCAAACAGCCACTCCCAGGGTTAGCGCGGGGGTTGAAATGGGCGTGCTCAACCGCTGGAGCCTGCTCGGTTTGCAGCGCCGGCTGGCGGGCCTCTTGCGCCCGACGGTCTACGCCGCCGCGCACTTGTACGGCGTGGGCGAGTTGAAGCGATTGCTGCGGCCCATCACCGGGGAACATGCGCGCATTGTGTGGCGCACCACACTGTTTCCTCGCGGCTGGCCGTGGCCACAGTCCCCCCTTGCCCTGGGGGGCTTTATTGGGATGGCGGTGATTGTGAATGATAGGGCCTAACCTGGCGATCACAGCCTTTTCGGGGCAGCCTCGTCCAGGCGGCGCGTCAGGAGGTTTGGGTAGGGTTATCCAGATTGCCGCGCCAAGCACCTTGAGTCTCTGCACCACCTGGAGACTTGGCGCTAGAGGGAATTGATAATATGATCGCTTTTGGCCCCGTTCCATCCAGGCGATTGGGACGCAGCCTGGGCATTAACAACATCCCGCCCAAGATATGCACCTATGCCTGTGTGTATTGCCAGTTGGGGCGCACCATCCAGATGCAGGTGGAGCGCCGCTCGTTCTACGCCCCGGAGGAAATCTTGCAAGACGTCCAGGGCAAGGTCGAAAAGGCGAGAGAGGCCGGGGAAACTGTTGACTATCTCACCTTCGTGCCCGACGGCGAGCCTACCTTGGATCTCAATCTTGGCCGGACGATCGAGTTGCTCAAGCCCTTGGGAATCAAGATCGCCATCATCACCAACAGCTCCTTGATGTGGCGCGAGGACGTGAGAGAGGCCCTGATGCAGGCAGATTGGGTCTCTCTGAAGGTGGATGCTGTGCGAGAGGATATCTGGCGGCGGATTGATCGCCCTCACGGAACGCTGCGGCTGGCGTCCATTCAGGGCGGCATGCTCGAGTTTGCGCAAGCCTACGCGGGACACCTGGTGACGGAAACCATGTTGGTGGAGGGAGTGAATGACAGTGAGGAGCACATACGAGATGCGTCTGAATTTCTGGTTCGACTGCAACCCGACGTTGCCTACCTGGCTATCCCCACCCGGCCGCCGGCGGAGGAGTGGGTGCGGCCTCCCGCCGAGCAAGCCATCAATCGCGCTTATCAGGTTCTCAGCCAGGGTGTGGGCCAGGTGGAATACCTGATCGGGTACGAGGGCAATGCGTTTGCTTTTACGGGCAATGTTGAGCAAGACATGTTGAGCATCACGGCGGTGCATCCCATGCGGGAGGATGCGGTGGACGAGTTTTTGGCGCGAGCCGGGACGGACTGGGCGGTGGTCCGCCGGCTGGTGGCGCAGGAAAAGCTCATAGAGACGGAATATGGAGGCCACCGGTTCTACCTGAGAAGGCTCAGATTAGGAAAAGACAGCTTTTAAGGAGGATGCCAGTGGTTACCAACACCTTTGCCGCAGTGATGTTAGCCAGCTTGCTGGCGTGTGCGGTCACGACGATCGGCATATACGTCATCAGCAAATACGAACGGTGGGGTAGAGAGCACTCGGTTTATTTTATGTGTTTTGCGGCGGGAGTGCTGATCTCTGTCTCGTTTATGCACATCATACCCAAGTCCTTTCAGATGAACGATGCTGCTCCTGTATTCTTGCTCGCCGGGTTTCTGGCTATTCACCTGTCCAACCGTTTCTTGAACCTGTACATCTGTCACAAGTACGAGTGCGCCGAGTACACCGTGGGCATCATCCCAATGATCGGAATTGGTTTTCACTCCTTCATTGACGGCTTGATCTATTCAGTGGCCTTTAATGTCAGCGTATTCACAGGAGTGTTGGCTGCTATCGGCATGATACTCCACGAATTTCCCGAGGGAATCGTCACGTTTGTGCTCCTGGAGCGGGGCGGCTTTAGCCGAAAAAAGTCAGCCCTGTATGCCTTTCTGGCGGCCGCTCTATCCACCCCGTTGGGCACATTGGTTTCGTATCCCTTTGTCAACAACGTCAAGCAGTCCACTCTAGGTTTATTACTGGCTGTCTCGGCCGGCGCACTAGTCTATGTAGGCGCTTCCCATCTACTTCCCGCTGTTGAAAAAGAGAACAAAAAGTACAGCACCCTCGCGTTGGCCGCCGGCATCCTGGTTGCCGTCATCATCGTCATGTCCAAAAGCTGAGAAAGGCCATGGCCCTCATGGCCGAACTGTCATTTGCTGGAGAGGAAGATGAAAATGGCTGTTAGAGACATCGTTCTATATCTCGAAAACGAGACGGCTTTGCGCAAAAAGAGCCAAGCGGTTGGGCGCGTCACGCGGCAGGTCAAAAAGCTGGTGCGAGACTTGAAGGACACGCTGAACGACCATGCGAATGGCATTGGCCTGGCCGCTCCCCAGATCAACGTTCACAGCCGGGTGGTGGTGGTTCGATTGGGGGGCGGGCAGAATGATGAGGGGAACGAGCGGGAGCCTGATCCGCCCATGGCCTTGATTAACCCGCAAATCGTGGAGGCCGGAGACGAGAAAAGAGATTTTGACGGCTGCCTCAGCTTGCCCGGCCTCTACGGAGAGACCGTGCGCCCGCACTATTTGCGGGTAACCGGCCTGGACGAGGCCGGCCATTCCTTCGACCGGGTCTTGGCAGGCTTTGATGCAGTGGTGGTGCATCACGAACTGGACCACCTCGACGGCGTCCTTTTTATTGATCGCATCGAGAGCACTGAGGATTTGTACCAGGTGCGCGAGGGCGAAAACGGCGAGTTGGCGCGCGTGCCAGTGTTGGCGGCCGATTCGCTTTCCCTTCCGATGCCAGAGGGAAATCAAACTTGATAGCGCGTCGCCCTCGATGAATTTCAAAGATGTCTCCCATTGTCAAGGATATGTTTCAATGGGAAAGTATTGAGAAGAAGGAGGAGGTAGGTGCAAAGTTCTCAACAGGGAGTGAAAGCGGGCGCCTTACGCCTGAAAAATGCAGTGTGGTCATTGCCTACTGATCGCAAGGTTGACCTGGTGCTAGAAGGCTTGCGGGGAGATCGCCCGGTGGTGGAGATCTGTCGCGAGGCGGGCATTTCTCCAAGGCGCTATTGCCAATGGCGAGACCAGTTCATCCAAGCTGGTCAAGCTGGTTTGACCTATGCCAAGTTGGACTGTCACGCACTGGAAGAACGGGTCCAACAACTCGAAGCAGAAAATGTCGGGTTGCGGCGGGAGATGCGTACCTTGCAAGAGTTGTGCCTGGCAGATTAGGTATATCTATGATTCAACAACCAGACGGCGCCAGCGGCTGTGGAACAGGGATGCGAGTTCTGATTGCTGACGACGACCCACGCGCGCGAGAGGCGCTCAAGGCATTGCTAGCTGCAGTAGAACTGGATATGCCAAATGGCGCGGCAATGTCAATGCAAGTGGTCGGTGAGGCGGCAAACGGCCAGGAGGCTGTTCAACTGGCGGCAGACTGCCAACCGGACGTGGTGCTGATAGACGCCCGAATGCCAAGGATGGACGGCTGCGAGGCCGCCCGCCGCATCAAAGGTCAAACCCCCTGGGTCAAGGTTGTTATGCTGAGCATGCATCCGGCCTACCAGGACGAGGCCAAAGCGGCCGGCGTGGATACTTTTCTGATCAAGGGTTGCCCACTTGAGCAATTGTTGGAAGCGATATTTACCCAGTTGCCATCTTGTTGCAAAGGGGATGCGTGCAGGCAAGAATAGCGCAAAACAACGCTGCAGAAAAAGTGAACTCTTAGGAGAAGGCCAATGAAAATTGCAGTCGCCAGCGGCAAAGGCGGCGCCGGCAAAACCACTGTCGCCACCAGCCTGGCTTTGAGCCTGGCACAGGGCAACCCGGCGCCGGGTCCGCCGTTATTCTTGGATTGCGATGTGGAAGCGCCGAACGCCCACCTGTTTCTAAAGCCAAGGTTTGAGCACCGCAGGGACATCGGCATCTTGATCCCTGAGGTTGACAAAGCCGAATGTGTACATTGTGGCAAATGCGCCAAGGTGTGCCAGTATCATGCCATTGCCGTGGTGGGCAAGCAGGCGCTTGTTTTCCCCCAATTGTGCCACGGCTGCGGCAGTTGCATGCTAATATGTCCCCAGGGGGCAATCTCAGAGGTATTAAATGTGATAGGTGTGCTCGAACGCGGCACAGCTACCTCTAACGTGCCCTTTGCGCGTGGCGTGATGAACGTGGGCGAGCCGATGGCGGCGCCAGTTATCCGCCAGCTCAAGCAATGGGTTACACCCAAGCCAGGACAGATTGTGATTTTGGACGTTTCGCCTGGCACAGCGTGCCCGGTGGTTGAGGCAGTGCGCGGAGCAGATTATGTGCTACTCGTCACTGAGCCGACGCCTTTTGGGCTGCACGACCTAAAGCTGGCCGTGCAAGTCGCGCGCGAGTTGAGCATTCCCATTGGCGTGGTGATCAACCGTGATGGGATAGGAGATGCGGGGGTAGCCAAATTCTGCGCGGGCCAAGCCCTGCCGATCTTGATGCGCATCCCGTTTGAGCGCGCTATTGCTGAGGGTGTTGCCCAGGGGAGGCCGCTGGTGGAGATTCATCCAGAGTATGTCGCGCGCTTTCAAGAGATGTTCGCGCAGATCGAGATATTGAGCGCGAAAGGCGAGAATGAAATCATTGTCTTTTGCAATCCTGCTTTTGCCAAGCTGGCGGAGAGCAAGATAACGTGGATCATCCAGTAAATAGAAAAATAATCGTCGTGGATGTGGAGGAAAGATAGAATGAACCATCAAAAGGCAGCAGAGCAAGCGACCTATTCGGCCAGGGTCATCGAGGAGGCGGCTAATCCCAAGCACATGCGTCGTATGCCAGATCCAGATGCCGTTGGAATCATCCACGGCTGTTGCGGCGATACAATGGAAATCTACCTGCGCCTGGATAAAGACAAAATCAAAGAGGCCACTTTTATGACCGATGGGCACGAGTCGGCGATAGCAGGCGCAAATCGGCTTGCTGCCATGATACAGGAGCTAACCCTGGAAGAAGCAAGCAGAATCAGCGCAGAGGAGGTGATTGACGCCCTGGGCGGCTTGCCCCAGGCCAAGGTTCACTGCGCCCAATTGGCAATCAATACGCTTCGTGAAGCCATAGCCAATGGACAAAAAGGCGCCCAATAAGGCCGGCGGCGCTTTATGGTATAATGTTCTAAGGGAATACAACTCTGACGTAGCCAGGTCCTTGCCGAAGGAGATGCCGGCTGTGGCTTTTCGCTCCATCTTTACAAACCCGGTATTCACTACCGTACACTTTTTCATTCTGCCACGAACACCTGCACTGCGCGCAGGCGCAGGTTTCACGAATTAGCACGAAAAAGACAGAGCAAATTAGTGGAATTCGTGCAATTCGTGGCTAAAAATCTCGGCATTGTTCT
>JBGSMF010000312.1:0-2802 GCA_041740315.1 Thermoflexales bacterium | reverse complement strand
GACGCCACCGCCGGCTGGTAGCACCGGCTCATTCAAATCTTTCCTGGGGCGATTCGAGTGGGGAGCTCGACGCCCCAGGAAGACAGCCAGGAGGACGTATGGAGCTATTCAAAAAGTTATTGCCAAAGGAAGAGGGGACGGCGACCTACGAGTACGCTTTCACCATCATGGTGTATGGAATGTTGATCGTGGTAATAACCGCTTTTTCCTGGTATTGGTACAACCAGAACATGGCGGCTATCGCCATTCACGACGCCGCGCACGAAGCTGCCGTCAATGGCGGCGACCTGGCTGCCGGCCATGCCCGCATGCGCGAAATTATGATCACGCTGGGAAGCCAGGCGGACGACTATCGGGACGCCTACCAGTTGTACACCGTTGGAGACCGGCGCAGCGTGGGTGGCAGCATCAACATGTCGCCGGGCTGGTATCTACCATTCCTCGGTGTGTATGCCTTCAATGTGCGTGCCACCAGTTTCCAACGGGATTGGGAGTTCTACGGCGGGCCGCCGATGGTGGGGTCAGAGGGACCGTGGGAATAAGGAAGGATGAAGGAGGAGGGAGGAAGGATGAAGAGTGAAATGCGGCAAACGATGAAACACAAATTGTTATCACTGACACCAAAGGGACATCGGCGGTTTTTATTTCCGCCTTCAGCCCTCAGCCTTCATCCTTCTGAGCGAAGCGAGTCCGGTCAGGCTATCTTTGAGTTAGCTATTGTCGCGGCGCTATTGATCTTGATGGCCGCCGGCGCAATGTGGTTTGGCTTGATGGCTTACGCGCGTTTGGCCGCCGACACGGCCAGCTATGACTGCGCCACGGCCGCTTCGCAGAGCCTCGACCGCAACCAGGGCTTTGCCCAGGGCATCATCGCCGCCCAGGAAACGGCGCGCGGCTTTCGCTTTGCGCCCGAAGATGTCAACATCCAGGTGGTCCAGCCGGACGTGTGGGATCGCGGGCAAGAAGTCTCGTGCCAGGTGACGATCCACATTCGCAGCAATGGCCTGCCGCTGGTCGGCTTGTTTGGAGAACCCAGCCCGGCCTCGGCCCGCACGGCGCTGCTGATCGAAAAGTACAAGAGCTATTGGAAGTAAAGGATGAAGGAGGAGGGAGGAAGGATGAAGAACAAAAAAGAGGAAACTGTGAAAAAAGTCCGCCTACCTGGCCGTTTTACACGCTGGGTGCGGGATGTCTTGCGTTCGGCGTGCTCTGGTTTGAATCGGATTTCGCCTTTCGCCTTCATCCCTCATCCTTCCGAGCGAAGCGAGAGCGGCCAGGTTCTGTTTCAAACGGCCATCGCGCTGATCCCGCTTCTAGCTGTGGTGGGCTTTGCCGTGGATGGTGGGCTGATGTTCGTCGGCTATCGCCGCGCGCAAACCGCGCTGGACGTGGCCGCGCATGCCGCCTCGCACACCATTGACCGCGAGCACTTTTCCGCGACGCAAGAAGTCAGGCTGGATCAAGTCCAGGCGCTGGCCACCGCGCAATATTACGCCAGCCTCAACAGCCGGGGCATTGCCTCGGTGGACGCGGTCTATCTATGGCCGCCCGATAACCCGGACCGTGTCATCGTCGTGGGCACGGCGCGCATCCCGATTGCTTTTTGGCGCGTCATCGGCTTTGACGATTTGCGCATTCGCGTGGTGGGCACGGCTCACCCGACCTTTGGCATCTCGGAAGAAGGCCAGTGAGGGCAAGATGAATTCATTACTGCAATCGCTCGAAAGACTGCTGCTCCGCCGCGACCCACGCCGCAACAAGGTCTACCTGACCCGCGTGGCCTGGCTGCTTATCACTGTCATCACTTTTGTTGGAGTGGCCGCCGCCCTGTTGGGAATCAACCAGTTCATTGCCGGTTGGGGGCTGCAACCACTCGATAGGCCGGCCCCGACCGTGATCGCCCGACCTGGAATCACGCCAACGCAGATTTCGCCGTGCGTCGTCTCGTGGCAATTCATCCCCTCAACACCTGTGTCCGGCGATGGAAACGTGGGGACAGTCAACGATCCAGCCGTGATCGAAAAAGTCAAGGCCGACTACCTAACAGCCTGGAACTGGATGTACGCCAACCCCAAACCCTGGGCGGAGGCGCAAGCGACATGGTTTTACCAGGGGCGCGCGCTTGAGTTGGTGTTGAATGAAGTGCGGCGTCACCTGGGCCGCGATGAATTTTACCACCGTGACTTGACCCAGCGCTCCATAACTGGCCTGTATTTCACCAGTCCCACCCAGGTCTTTTTTGGCGATTTGGAAGAAGACCTCGCCAAGATTGTGTTCAACGCCACCACCGGCCAGGAGCAGGAGCGCATCAAGGGCAGCGATATGGTGATGTGGCAGGTGGCAATGGCCTACGATCCATCCGTTTGCCGCTGGAAAATCATCGAAATGCGCGAGCAGCCATTCAAGATTAAAGATTGACAAGCCCCCTCATGGACAGGGGGCTGAGAAAGGAACAGTAAAATGCTTCAAAAGAATAGCCTGATCTTCATCCTGATTGTTCTATTGGCCGCAGCGTGCAGCACGCCGCCTGGCTCCCAGCCTGCTACTCAGCCATCCATAACCACAACTGTGCCCATTGCGGAAAAAACGGTTACAGTCGCTAAAGCGACAGATATGCCATCGCCTACCCACTCTCTCTTGCCCACACCAACTACAACCCCTGTGCCGCCTCCTCCAGCCATCGCATTGGACAATGTGGAATGGCTGAGCCAAACCGCTGTCCAGGATTTCACTTATGACAAAGGCGGCGTCTATGGCATGGCCTGGTCACCTGACAGCGCAATCCTGGCCGTATCCACCAAG
>JBGSMF010000311.1:0-3852 GCA_041740315.1 Thermoflexales bacterium | reverse complement strand
CGCGGCAGCGTGTGCCGCTAGAGCCGCCTCGCGCGCCTCGCCAACAGTGGTCTCGCCACGGACCCACGCGCGCGATGTCTCAATCGCCCGCCGAGGCCGGTCGTCCTGCGGATATTTCTCGCCGAATAGCGGCAACACATGCTCCGCGCAGTCCGCAGCCCAAGCCGCTAGCAGACGATGTCTATGTATATCAAGTGGACCGCTGCGATGGGCAGCCTTGAAACGATTGTCTCTCATCAGATCTCCCTGTTCTGCCCCACGTTGTGAGTCAGAGGCCAAACGCCATCAACCCCAACCGGCAGTTGCTGCCGGTTAGACACTGCTGCCGGTTTGCTGGTGCTGCAAGCGCTTGCCGGGCGGTCTATCGCTCACCTGAGTGATAATCACCGTGGGTCACTGAGCTGGACAAGATCCCACAGATTTCCATACAAATCTTCAAAGACAGCCACTGTCCCGTAGTCAGCGTTCTTGGGTTCTCGAATAAAGTGTATTCCGGCCGAAAGCATTTCCTGGTAGTCGCGCCAAAAGTCATCTGTGTGGAGAAAGAGGAAAACTCGCCCGCCTGTTTGATTTCCGATGAACGCTTCTTGAGCGGGTGTTGAGGCGCGGGCCAACAGCAGGCTGGCGCCGTTCGAGCCGGGAGGCGCCACGACGACCCAGCGTTTGTCCTGCTCAGGCTGGTAGGAATCTTGAACCAGTGTGAAATGAAGTTTCTGGCAGTAGTAGTCAATAGCCTCGTCATAGTCGCGAACGACCAAGGCCACATGGATAATCGTCTGGTGCATAATGGACGGCTTACCTCGCTTGAAGCTGTCTAGCCAGCTATTGCTGCTCAATCTCTCTAATCACCCTGGCCGGATTCCCCGCCACCACCGTATTCGCTGGAACACTCCGGGTGACGACTGCCCCTGCGCCCACCACGGCATTCCGGCCTATCCTCACCCCGGGCAAGAGAATGGCGCTGCCTCCTAACCACACATTGTCTTCGATCACGATCGGTTTGGCTACTTCCCATCCCTGGATCCGCGCTTCCGCCTGAAGGACATGGGCGGCGGTATAGATCTGGACGCCAGGCCCGATCATGACGTGGTGGCCAATGTGCACCTCATTACAATCCAGAATGGTACACAAGACATTCAGATAGACGTGATCGCCGAGATGGATGTTCTGACCGTAGACACAGTAGAAGGGTGGCTCAATGATCGAATCCTGACCGATCTGTCCCAGTAGTTGTTGGAGGATGGTTTGTCGTTCAGGCGCGGCTTCGGTCAGATTGTAGAGCCGGAGCAGTTTCTTGGTCTTTTGGCGTGCTTCCGGGTCGGGGTCAAGGCAATTGTAAAGTTCTCCGGCTAACATTTTCTCTTTCTCGGTTCTGATGGGCATCTAGTGACTCCCGTTTAACCAACTGCCGCTCAAAGTAAGCGTCAACCTGTCCAGGCTGCGACGCTCAACGCTTACGCCCCGAACGATGATGACGGCGCGAAAATGGTCTTTTTGTGCGTCATCCAAATTTATGTTTTCGCGCCGTTTACCATCTTGGCAAAGTCCGCCGCAATTTGGGTTAGGCGCTGCAAGGATATGTGGTGTGTTGGGAATCTTAAAGTTGGTCACAGAGTGGCCAACTTTAAGTGCGCTTTGAAAAAATGCACAATGTCTTCCAGCGATTGGATGGCTTGGGGTAACGCTAGATTCAATTGCCATACGTGCCACATGCGCGGGTAAACCTCCAGCCGCGCATCAACATCTGCGGACTTGGCCAGATTCACGATACGTACCGCATCGTCGCGCAAAATCTCATCTTCTCCAACATGCACCAGCAAGGGTGGCAGACCACGCAAATTGCCAAACACTGGCGAAATCAAAGGTTCGTGAGCGTCATTGTGCCCTACATAAGATTGAGTATAAAATTGCATTGCTTTGGGAGGTAACAATGGATCTTTGAATCCTTTGCTCACTTTATCTTTAGTCGTGAGGTCTGTCACAGGCGAGAGACATGCCGCCGCAGCAGGCAACGAGTTGCCACTGTCGCGCAATTTCATTAACATTGTAACCGTCAAATTACCTCCTGCCGAATCGCCCGCGACCACAATATTTCTGGCCAAAATGTCCTGTTTCAACAACCAGCGATAAACCGTTTCACAGTCATCCAAAGCTGCTGGAAATGGATAGTCCGGGGCAAGACGATAATCCACCATCAGTATCCGCAAGCCCATATTTTGCGCCAAATATGCCCCCATCTGGAGGTGGAGGGGTGTCAATCCGAACACGAAACCACCACCATGTAAATAAAGCAATACACGGTCTGCCAGGCTGTTTGGGGGAATAATCCATTCGCACGGCACACCATCTACAGATGCCGTTTCGCGAATTACATCAGCACCCAGCTGCGCGTGCGTGATGCCTAGCTTGAGAAAAAAGTGCGCCACCGGGAGCGGGATATGCTCCTGCATGAAGCGAATAAGGGGCAAATTCGCTCGGGTTTTCCGTTCAATAGATGAGATTGTCATTAATTATCTTTTCCACCAAGATGAAGAGCGCCAGCGCCTGTTGCTTGATAAACTCTAATAGCTATTCTGACAACAATGACTTGTGCGCCTACCTGGTAACGCCAATGCCCTAGACCCGTAGCGAGCCACGGAACCCCCTGGCAGCGTAGTAAGAGGGCGCACTGTTGTGATACACAAAGACATGGCCGTAACGGCGCTCAGCAAAGAGAGCGCCGCCAAGTTTTCTAATATCAGCAGGTGTTTTCACCCAGCTCGACGTCTTTGTATCGAAATCTCCCAGGTTCTGCAACTCTCGATATTGTTCTTCCGTTAATAGCTCAATACCCATGCCAGCAGCCATATCCATAGCGTTATTTTTGGGTGCATGTTCTTTCCTTGACTCTAGCCCTTCACGGTCATAACAACCACTTCTGCGGTCTTGAGGACTTTGCGCTGAACAATCATAAAAAATGTATTCGCCCGTCTTTTTGTCATAACCAACAACGTCCGGTTCACCGCCAGTTCTTTCCATTTCATAGAGTGACCACAGTTTTTCAGGATTAGCTTCCAGCTTTGCTTGTACTCTAGCCCATTCAAGGCCACTATGGCGGTTCATGTTTTTCTCAAAACGAGCTTTCAATGCTCCGAGTAGCTCTTCACGTTGTTTTGCCTTCATGTCTTTTGCGCTTTGCATTTCTGTCTTTGCCTTTCTGCTTTGTGTCACTTTCTGTTCGTTGTCTGCTTTTGTATGTGCGCCCAATGTGCCTATGCCTTACGACTCACTGAAAGTGGCAAAGTCAACCTCAATAAAAACCTTGCTCTACGGCGTCGCCTGCATGTGGTTGTTGGGTGGCACGCCGATATGCCCGAAGGCCTCTCCGCATTGCCATTTCGTTTTATGGCTTCTTGAATAGACGTTGGTTGAAATCTGCGGCATGACGCTCAATTATCTCCACCGCGCGGGCCACGCCGTTCTCTGCCCGGATTCTTTCACCCAGGGCAGCGGCACGCGCCCGCAACGCCGAATCGGTCACAGTGGTGTGGATGGCTTCCGCCAGTTTTTCGGCCGTGAGTTTTTTGCTATCGGCTAGACGGAGCCCAACGCCTGATTTCACCACGCGATCAGCCCAGGAATATTGGTCCAATAGAAAAGGGGTGATGATGCTCGGCACCCCAGCGCGCAGACCCGCAGCGGTGGTTCCCGCACCCCCATGATGCACGACCACCGCCATATGCGGGAACAACCAACTGTGCGGCACATCTTCCGCGTAGAATACACTAGCAGATGTAGGCATGTGAGCCACCGCGCCCCAGCCTTTCAGCAGCACGCTCCGTTGCCCGGTGAGTTCTAGGGCGCGCAGAACCA
>JBGSMF010000310.1:0-34632 GCA_041740315.1 Thermoflexales bacterium | reverse complement strand
CCTGTTCAAGCCCTGCCCCCACAACAAGCCCTGCCCCCACAACAAGCCCTGCCCCCACAACAAGCCCTGCCCCCACAACAAGCCCTGCCCCCACAACAAGCCCTGCTCCCACAGCAAGCCCTGCTCCCACAACAAGTCCTGCTCCCACAGAATGGACCATTCCCCAACCAGAGAAAATTAACCTCAAACCAGCATTGTATGATGTGATAGGAGCTTTTCAATCGCTGGTGTTCACGGTGTATCTGGATTGGATCCAGGCCCATGATCCAACACGACGCGCCAAGTTCTGGCAACGCAATTATTACGAACACATTATCCGCAACGAAACCGAATTGCGCGCCATCCGTCAGTACATTCGTAACAATCCTCTCAAGTGGGCCTTGGATCGAGATAATCCCGGCAACCTTCGACAATTGCCGCCTCCAACCGAAATCAAAGATTATCTGGCCGATATCGAGCCGCCTGTACAGGAGTGACAATGTCCACCCAATCTTCAACCATCGTTCAACGCCTGTGGAATTACTGCAACGTCTTGCGCGACGACGGCGTTTCCTATGGCGATTACGTCGAGCAACTCACCTACCTGCTGTTCCTCAAAATGGCCGACGAGCAAGAACACGAGCACGGACGGGCCGGCGCTATTCCCCCGCAGTACAGTTGGGATAGCCTGCGCGGGCTGGAAGGCACCGAGCTAGAGAGCCACTATCGCGCTATCCTGACCGAGCTGGGCAAAGGCTCTGGGCTGATCCCCGTCATCTTTCGCAAAGCGCAGAACAAAATCCAAGACCCGGCCAAGCTGCGCCGCCTGATCAAGCTGATTGACGAAGAAACCTGGACCGGGCTGGATATTGATGTGAAAGGCGAAATCTATGAGGGCTTGCTAGAAAAGAACGCGCAAGATACAAAGTCAGGCGCGGGGCAATACTTTACGCCGCGCCCGCTCATCAAGGCGATGGTAGACGTAATGCGCCCCCAGCCCCGCCTGCGCATCTGTGACCCCGCCGCCGGCACGGGTGGTTTCCTCATCGCCGCACACGATTACGTCAGTGAGCACCATGCCAAGCAGATGGATCGCGATGCCTGGCACCACCTGAACCACGACGCCTTGAGCGGTTGGGAGATTGTAGATAATGCCGCCCGCCTGTGCGTGATGAACCTCTACCTGCACGGCATTGGCGCAAATGGCGCACCCAGCCAGGCCGGACACAGCCCCATTCACGTAGACGATGCGCTCGCCAGCCATCCGGGGCAATACTTTGAGATGGTGCTGACCAATCCACCCTTTGGTAAAAAGAGCAGCGTCACCTATGTCACCGAAGATGGCGAGGTGCGGCGCGAGTCGCAGTCGGTTGTTCGGAGCGATTTTTGGACCTCCACCAGCAACAAGCAGCTCAACTTTGTGCAGCACGTATTCACCATTTTGGAAATGCACGGTCGCGCGGCGGTGGTTGTGCCAGATAATGTTCTCTTTGAAGGCGGGGCCGGCGAGACGGTGCGGCGCAAGCTGCTCCACGAGTGCGATGTGCACACCTTGCTGCGCCTGCCCACCGGCATCTTTTACGCCCAGGGCGTCAAAGCCAACGTACTCTTTTTCGACCGCAAGCCGGCCAGTCCTACACCCTGGACCAAGACGTTGTGGATTTACGACATGCGCACCAATGTGGAATTTACGCTCAAGCAAAACCCGCTAGCGCGCCCCGACCTGGATGACTTTGTAGCCTGCTACACTCCCGCCAATCGCCACAAGCGCACGCCCACTTGGTCAGAAGATGATCCGCAAGGCCGCTGGCGCGCGTTTGGTTATGACGAATTGATGGCACGCGATAAAGTGAACTTGGACATCTTTTGGCTGCGCGACGAATCGCTGGAAGAGACGGCTAACTTGCCCGATCCCGATGTGCTGGCTGCCGAGATCGTGCAAGACCTGGAAGCTGCACTGGAGCAGTTCCGGGCGATTGCAGAAGAGTTGGGTGAATAAGGCTTTTACATCGCAAGACGTCCCATTGATTTGCTGTTGGGATTTGGAAAGGAGGCAAGCCATGAACCTGTTCTCAGCCGTAGTAGAGGTGCTCAGTGAAGCCGGCGCGCCGCCGAGTCAATAGCCTGGACACAATGGATGCGCAGTTCCGACGAGAGGCGATTGCCGTCCTTGCCAAAGTCAGTACCGAGCCTGCCAATGCCGCTGCAGAATTGCGCCGATGCTTGGAGGTCGTTGTCAAACATCTTGTGAGCAAGTGGCGAGCCGCCTATTCGAGCGACTGATGTTTATCCCGCCGTGGCTGCGTTTGTGGCAATCTTGGAATGGTGGAGCCCATAGCAAGGCAGCACTAACCGCGCACTTCAAAGGAGTATTGAGAAGGCGGTGGAACACGGCAGCTATGAGTGGCAAACTGGGCGTGTGCATAAAGTTGGAAAGATTAGCACAGAATAAGAGTCGTGTGCGACCTGATGAACTGTACGAGAGAGTTGGTCGCACGGCGAGTATTGAGAGCATAAAGCCAGTATTCGAGTTTCCAAGAGTCTGATAGAGTTTACACTAATGTTTCAACCAACCGAGGCAATTCCGAGCCTGGTGCTGCGCCTGACCCTCACAAACACAGCAGCCCAAAACATTGCTACTATTCTTGCCTCTCCTGAATATGCTGCCGATACCCTGGATGATGCCGCTTTGCGCGGCCATGCCGCTCAACAGTTGGCTGCATTGCTCAACGAAGGACAGCCATACCTTGTTTACTTGCGAAATGGCGACAGGCGCAGAGACAATGACCAAATCGTCGAGCTGCGCTTTGCGTCTGACGTTGACCACGCGCCCAATAACGCCGTTATCCGCAAGCTAAAGAACAGGTCGCTGGTATTTGTCGGCACAGAAAAGACCAGCCATCAGCTCGAATTCCTGCTCATTAGCGTAAATGCTATCCCGGAGAAATGGGGCGTCAAGGATGCCTGGAGCCGGCTGGCTCGAATCGAGTTTTTGGCGGGCGATAGCATTTCGAGAAAGCGCTCAGGCTTTCCCCCGGCGCTGCTCGCGCAGCTTGCCGGGCTGCCAATAGCCAAGACTCAGCAAGAGATTATCAGCCGCAGGTTGTCTGATTGGCAGAGCTACCTCGATATTCTTGAACGCACTGCCCGAGACAAGCAGTTTGATGTGGCGTATCAATCCTATCGGCTCGGTCAAACAGGTCGTTATGTCACATTCAAGTTGGACAGTTCTGGCGGACAGATCCCCTGGGGTAAAATCTATGCAGCCGCTGGCGAGCCCATTGATGTCAATGAATCCCTGCGGCTTGGCGCTGCCTTTCAAAAATTGAGCGGCGACGATGGCCTGGAAGATGACGAAGCGCGTGACTGGCTGTTGGGCACGATTGCAGAGGTGTCACAGCCGGCAGCCGAGTTGAGAGTGTTGCTGGATGAAAAGGTGGCAGAGCGGCTAGAACGCAGAACCCTCAAATTGCCGAGGCCGGCTGTGCTCCGCTACAAGGCCAGCGGGGACATTGCTCAGATCGAGCGTCTGAGGGGCGGGATAGACTCGCTCGAACGGGGGCGCAGTGAAAACCCGCGCCTGAGCGATTTCCTCTTTGACGCTCAATCTGCCCGCTTGCCAGGTTCTACTGGGCGCATCAGGCTATCACACAGCCAACTTTTACGTCCCACATTGAACGATGGGCAATTGGCCGCTGTCGAAGGCGCCTTGAATGCGCCGGATTTGTTTTTGATCCAGGGGCCGCCTGGCACAGGCAAAACGACCGTCATTGCCGAAATCTGCTACCAGGTTGCCCAGCGCGGTGGCCGAACCCTGATCGCGTCTCAAGCCAACCTGGCGGTGGATAATGCCATGAGTTGCCTGGTACACCATCCTTCCATCCGAGCTTTGCGGCGCGGGCATGCCGACCGGGTGGAAATCGAAGGTGAACCGTATCTGGAAGAAAATGTCGTTTCAACCTGGCTTGCCAAGACAGCCGATAGCTGCATGCGTGACCTCCAGGCGCGCCGCCAGCGCGTGAAAATGTTCCAAGAGCTTGCACAAAATCAGCCCCGCATTGCGGCCTTTGCCAATACCGTCCGCGCCTACCAGCAGCAACGACAGGTGTTTGCAGAGCAAATCACCCGGTTTGAGCGCGAGATTGATGGAATCACGCAGCGGCTAGAGCAAAAGAACCGCGAATTAGCCGGCCGCCGCTCTATGCTTGATTTCTTGGGTCGAGTTTGCGGTCAATTGCTTCAAGATGACGCCCAGTCTGCTTTGGCCGATTTGGCCGCTGGGCCAGAAAACGAGATTGATCACCCTGCATTACGGCAGATGCGGACCGATATTGACGCATTGATAGGTGAACTGAAATTCTGGGAACCTGAACTGGCAGCGATTATTCGAAAAGCTGGCCAATGGCGCGGGTCGAGTAGAGCCTATTCTTTCCAGGCTGTTGTTGAACAATGCGGGCAAGCGGATGCAGCGGCCGGAGCATTTGAAGAGATTGAGCGCCAGGTTGAATCTGACCGGCTGCTGATTGGCGAGCTTTACCAGACAGTGGCCGATTGGTATGAAAGCCAGGCGACCCAAACGGCGTTGACGAGAGAAAGAGCGCAGTTGTCTCTGGCGCGAACTGGTCACCAAAGCCAAATCCAAGCGAGTGAGGCTCAGGCGGAGATGTTGAGGAAACGACTGGATGATGTGAACGCTTTCAAGTCGCTGGCCCTAGCGCATCCCGCACTACTTGGTTGGCTAGAGGGTTTGCCAGGACAACATTTGGGCGGTAACCTGATGCCTCCGAGGGAACTGTCGTTAGGAGTAGGGCGAGAGGTTTGGCCTACGGCGCTCAAGGCGGCTCAAGTTTCCAGCCTGCACTCTATGATGGCCTCTCTGCACACAAGCCAGGTCGAGGCCGAAACTCTTGCCAGGCTTGTTGCCCAGTTGGCGGGCATGATAGGCCCCCTGGTTCTAGAGGTGTCGCCGCACGTGCTTGCCGATGAAGGCCGGAAGGGAGTGAATTGGAAAACCTCTAGCTTGAGCAACCTGGTCACGTTTGATATTCAGGGCCTCTTTCATCCGGCCACTGGCGCAGAGATTGGCTTGCGGCAATTGAACCGGCAATTAGCGCGGCTGCTTCGCAAGCCGGGCGGGTTATCGCAACTATTAGGGGCCGAGGATCGGCGACAACTAGAACTCGCGCATTGGGTAGTGCTGTTGCGCGCAACCTCAACTGCTTTTTCCAGGCGGCGCATCGAGCTCGAAGGGCAATCTCAGCGCTTGGCCGAGAGAATTCAACTCAGGTTATCCAGTGTGGCCGATAATTTACTGGCGGCTGCCAGGCAAGAGACCGAACGTTTGGGGACGCAAGCATATAAAGAACTCGAGGCGGCCCAGGCACAACTGGACCAGGCCAAAAAGGCGGCTGCAACTAGCTCTGACAAGATTGCGGCAATTGATCAGCAGGCAGTGGACTTGGATCAATCTCAGGCCCAATTGCTAGAGCGCCTTGGACAGGAATTGGGTCACCTGAGCGCCTTGCCCCCTACCACTCCTTTTCAGGAGTTGATCAGGACCGTTGGGCGAGACCCTTTTGACCGTTGGGCTTTTGCCTGGCAGTCGGCGATAAAAGAGTTCGACGCAATGTTCAATCGCTTGGCAGCGGCCTCTGCCAAGCTAAAACCGGCCGATGCGCTGAAGCGCATCATTGGCGATGTGGAAAGTGACATCGCGCGACTTGAAGTGACATTGGCAAAGCATACGAAAGGAAAGCTGGCCGCTGAAGACAAGTTGGGGGTCGCTCACAATGACCTGAAAACACACGAGGAGCGTTATGCGCAGGAATCAAAATGGTGGCAGGCTGTTCATGCTGCTATTCCTGAACGGCTCCGGCCAGCCAATGCAAGCGGAGACATTAAAAGCCCCACTTATCTGGCGGCGTTGTTATCTGCCTGCGCAAGTTGGGATAGAGAATTACAGCAAGAACGCGCCTACCTTGGACGTTGTGAGGGTCTAGTCACGGACTGGTACAAGCGACTCCAGTCTGACGATCCACGCGACAGCGCCGACCTGAGGCAGATTTATATTGACAACGCAAATGTAATTGGCATTACGTGCGTCCAGGCGGGGGCGCGGCACTTTTCGCGAGAGTACCGCAACTTTGATTGTGTGATTATTGATGAGGTGAGTAAGGCCACTCCACCAGAGTTGTTACTGCCGATGCTCAAAGGGGCCAAGATTGTCCTGGTGGGCGATCACAAACAACTCCCGCCCATGATTGGCTCCAAGGCCATCACTGACCTGGCCGAAGAATTAAATGTCCCCGAATCCGAAGTCGAGCACCTCAAACGTTCGCTGTTCAAAGAGTTGTTTGAAATGTGCCCGGCTGAGCTGCGCGCCATGCTTACGGTCCAGTATCGCATGCACCCTCAGATTATGCAAGCCATTAACCAATTTTATGCCGACAAGCTGAAATGCGGCATTGCCGACCCCGACCGCGAGCGAGCGCATGGCTGCGCGTCGGCGCCTTGTCCACCAGAGACTCATATCGTCTGGGTGTCCACGCCGATGGACCGGCAGTTTCAAGAGAAAAAGATCGGGACAACCTATTCCAATGCCCGCGAGCTTGACATTATCGAAAAGATTGTAGGGGAACTGGATGCCGCATGGCAAGCGGCTCGGAGTGACAGACCAAAGAAACAAGTGGGCGTGATTACGTTCTATGCGGCCCAGACTGGCGATCTGGAAAAAATGCTATTGGATCGGCCGCCCAACAAGAGTTTCAGGAACTTGAATATCCGTGTGGGAACCGTTGATAGATTTCAGGGTATGGAACGCCCGATCGTGATCGTGAGTCTGGTCAGAAACAATTCCGATGGCGATATCGGATTTGCCAGGGAGCAAGAGCGGATCAATGTGGCGTTCTCGCGGGCCAAGGAGCTTTTGATCATCGTCGGCTCGCGCGAGTTGTTCTGTGTCCGCGCCAAACACAAGCGAGCCGCTTCTATCTATAGTCGAGTGGCTGACGTCGTAAAGCGCGCTGGAGGGCTGCGTGACTCTTCAATCTACCTCAACCGTTGATGAGCGTTTGGCCGAAATTGTTGGGGAGGTCGAATCCCAGGAAGTTGGGCTGCGCGTGGTTGCTGCGCGTGTGTACCGGCTGCCGTGCGTTAATATGCAGGTTGACCTCCTGGTGCAAATCCCCCGGCGCTTTAACGTTCTTGAAGAATTTGTCTTGCGAGCCGCTTGTGAGCTTGATCCCCATCCGACGCGCAGCGAACTGGCTTTTCTGTTGGGATTGGATGATTTGTTTGTGCGGGCTACTTGCCAGAGTCTTGAACAACTAGAGGCGATTAAAGTTGTGAGTCAAGATAGGCTTGAGCTGACCTCGCTGGGACAAGAGTTTTACCAGCAAGGGCGCATTCCCCGCGCCCCCGAGCGCAAGCCAATCAAGCTGGCCTACCTGAGCGTCATTGATGAGGTTACGGCTTGGGAACCGCCAGAGACCAACGACAGCGTCCCTGTTCTTCCGGGTCTATCGGATCAAAAAGTGAATGAATTAGAAACGTCGGCGCTTGCTTCGGTGACACTGCAACGAGTGATTGACTGCGCCGCAAGCGCCGGCCTAGATTGGCATTCTCCTGGCGAAGGGCGCACTATTATGGGGATCGAGAATATGGCTATAGCAACGCGCGGCGATTGTCCCTATGGCGTACTAGTTGTTCAAGATACGGCGGTGATTGGCAGGCAGGCTGACAATGTGTTTTTGAGGGCCTTTAATCTCGGTTTAAACTCACGAGACATTGCCCTGGAGCAGATACTGGAGCGGTGGCTTGAAGAGGGGCGCGCAAAACTGGGCGAGTTTATGCCTGCTCAGGTAGGGTTTAAAACGCTGTTTGGGCCTCCTTCAAAGGCTGTGGAGGCGGAAAAGCCGGCCCACGCTCAACTGGTTGAACAACTATATCACGAGCAGACAACCGTGGCGCGCGAAAGAGAAATGGCGCAGGCCGCGCCTGCTAGTCAGGGCATGGTTGAACTGCTGCGTGACGAGGCAATCTGGCCTCGCTTTATGCAGGTGCTAGAACAAACCCGGCACACCCTCTTGATCATCTCGCCGTGGATTACGGCCGAGGTCGTGGATCGGGAGTTCAAAAAACGCCTGAGCGAGTTGGCGCAGAGGGGAGCGATTGTAGTGATGGGCTGGGGCATTGCGCGCGATTGCAGCCAGGAAGAGCGTGCGCCATCCCAATCGCTGCTGGAATCGCTGCGGGCTATTCGCACCCCAGATGGCGCGCCGGCGGTGCTGGTATGGTGGCTGGGCAACCAGCATCGCAAAGATGTTCTTTCGGACTATGCTGTTTACATGATGGGCTCGCATAACTGGCTTTCATACCGGGGAGACCGGCTGCCGCGCGGAGAGACAACTTTTTATGCAACCCAGGCCGAATTGATCCATCAAGCGGCGGATTATATTGGGCCGCTGTTTGCGCAGGCAGCGAGTCTTGAATGGGATCAGATCAGTTCCTCGCCTAAAGCTGACCAAAGCGAATTGGAACGTTGTTGTGTAACCTGGGTGGCTGTGCGCAAGCCTGAAGAGGCAACCGCGCGCGTGCTCGATTTTGCCAGAGATGATCCGGCGCTAGTTCCCACCGCTTTTGAGCTGATGCGTGTGGTTTGCTCAGCATTGGCCTATCTGCCGCCTGATGAGTTGATGGGCATGCAGGTATTGGACTTGATGGAACGGGTCGTGCCAGAGTTGGTCACCCTGGCGCAATCGGCAAGCGAGCCAGACAGTTCCAGTTCTGGTTTTTTGAAAAGCTTGAAGCGCTTGCTAAGCCGGTACGCTGAAAAACATGGCCCTAATCTGGTTCGCTTTTTGGAAGGGCAGAGAAATGTTTGGGAAGACATTGGCCTTGTCATACCCGGCGAAAAGGCCGCTGCTGCCATAAACCGACTGGCAGGTGAAGGTGTGCGCGCAGCGAAAAGTAAAAAGGGAGGTCGTCGGTGATGCACTGCGCGATCTGGAACTGATCCGCAAAGCCGGCATTGAGGGACTGGAGCCGGTGTTTGACTTGCTGAACGGCGCGCTGATGAGGCAGTACCTATGGTTGAGCAATAACATTGTTTCCGATGTTCATTGGGTCAGTTCGACGACACTGACCGCTACCATTCCTGTGACGATGCCTCCAGGGATACATGATCTGTGGGTGGTCAACCCCGGTGGGCAGGCAGGCGTTTGGTCGGGCAAGTTGATGGTGGGCAAACAAGTTTATTTGCCGATTGTGCAAAGAGAGTAGCGAATGTGCAAAGTGACCATCACCGTCAAATAAGCCTTTTCTAAAGCGCAAAGTGATATACAAGCAACCCAGGAGAACCCAAAATGGACGTTGCACAAGACTCTAGCCTGGCAAGCCAGGTTCGGCAGTGCCTTGAACAGGCTTATGCCTACGAGCACGCGAACGATCTTCAGAGTGCCTTGCGCGAATGTGATTTAGCTGTTCAATTTGACCCAGCTTGCGCCGAGGCCCACAATCTGCGTGGCATCATTTTGGAAGGATTGGGGCAGAAGGAGCAAGCTCTGGCAGCCTACCGCGAGGCAATTCGCTTGGATCCCACTTTCCGCGAAGCGCAAGAGAATCTGGCTGAAGCCGAAACTGAACCAGAACCGGTTAAGGCGGCTGGGGAGCCACTGCATAAAGCTGAGCTAAAGACAGGCGTAGAAGGCAAAAAGCTTGGCATTCGAGCAGGCGCTTATGTTATTGATAGCATTATCACTGTCGCCATTGAGTGGATAATGGGGTTTGTAGTAGGTATCTTGCTTCAGATAATGCGGATGGCAAGCGGGCAAGCGATCCAACTTGATGAGCAGGTCTGGTTGGGGTGGGGGGTTGCTGTCAACTTGGTGCTGTTTCTCTTGTATTTTGTGTTGTTTGAATGGCTGTTTGGAGCCAGCCCAGGTAAGGCCATTCTGGGGATGCGCGTAGTACAGCAGGATGGCCGCGCATGCACACTCCGTGCAGCTCTAGTGCGCGGTTTGCTGCGATACATTGATGGCTTGTTCTTTGCGCTCCCGGCTTATGCCAGCATGAAGAAAACGCTCCTTCGGCAGAGGCTAGGTGATAGAGCCGCCAAGACAGTTGTTGTCAGCCGCAATGCCCCTTTTATTCAAGAGCATAGGAATTGGCGGCGGTGGGTGCTGGCGCTGGCGCTTTATCTCATGCTGGCTGTGATGGCCACCGGAGTGGCCGCAGGACTGGCTGTGCGTGTTTTGCCCTTGATCAGGCAAGCTGCGAGCGAGATGAATTTGCAGGCGGATGACCTGAGACAATCCTTTTCTCTGCTCTCGGAAGATGATCCAACTGCTTTTGCCGGCCTGAATGTGAAGGATGCGAACCGGCGATTGTTTAAAGCTGATGGTTTAGCCATCCAATCGCGGATCGTTGTGTTTGATCTCTACCCGGGGGATACAGTGGCCGCTTTGGAAACAGCCATCCAGCAAAGCCTGCGCAAGGAATTTGAGGGGCAACTTTTGACCTTTGAGCCGTCAATGCCCAGCGAGGTGGGCGACCGGGGAGCTGTACAAAAATTCAAGGCAGGCGAGGGTGGTGCGGAAGGATATGTGCTATTCTTTATCAAGCAGAATGTGTTTGTGAGATTGGTGGTATATGGGCAGACGGGAGCATTTTCGGCTGAGGATGTGCAGAACTTGGGCCAGATCATTGAAGGGCGCATGACCCGGTAAAAACATCTATTCGGACTTTTAAAAATGGAACTTGATTTGGATGCCTTGCAGTCTATAGTGTGCAGCGGCCCTGCGCCGTTGTTTGCCACCGTCAGTGGTGCACACTTGTATGGTTTTGCCTCAGGCGATAGCGACGTGGACTTGCGCGGCGCATTTGTGTTGCCGCTTCAAGATGTGCTGCGGCTGCGCGAGCCAGAGGAAACCGTTACGCTGACCCAACGGCACAATGACCTGGAAGTAGATTGAGTTGCCCACGATGTGCGCAAATTCGTCAGGCTGATGACGCGGCGCAATGGCTATGTGCTGGAACAATTGTATTCGCCGCTAGTTGTGCTGGGTGGCGCATGGCTGGATGAACTGCGCGAGATTGGGCGCGGCTGCGTCGTGCGACACCTGTATCACCACTATCGTGGCTTTGCCGACCGGCAATTCAAACTACTGGCAAAACCCAATCCAAGCGTCAAAGACTTGTTGTACGCTTACCGTGTCTTGCTGACCGGCATCCACGTCTTGCAGACTGGCGAGGTGGAAGCCAACCTGGTCAAGCTGAATGAGCATTTCAATTTGGCTGGCATTGGTGAATTGGTCGAGCGCAAAGTTGCCGGCGCAGAACACGGCAATTTGCTGCCGGGCGACATAGATATTCACCAGCCTCGCCTGGCTCAGCTTGAAAAGCAACTGGACGAGGCATTTGAGCGATGCACACTGCCAGAAGAACCGACGACCTTTTCTGCTCTGGATGATTATGTGGTGCGCGCGCGGTTGGAGTTGGGACAACGTGGATGAATTCTGGGAACGCAATCTGATCTTGCGCGTAATGTCAGGCAGCCGGGCATATGGACTGGCGCGAGCCGGCAGCGACGAGGACACGCGCGGCGTGTGCATCCCACCCAAAGAATACTTGTTGGGACTGCGCGCGTTTGAACAGCACGAAAATGAGACCCAAGACCATGTGGTTTTTGCACTGTCCAAGTTTGTGCGGCTGGCCCTGGAAGCCAATCCCAATATCATCGAGACACTTTACACCGACCCTCAGCATATTCTTTTCATCAACTCGTTTGGAGAAAAATTGTTGGCAGCGCGGCATATCTTTCTCTCGCGTTTGGTAGGTGAGCGCTTTGGCCGCTATGCCATAGACCAACTGCGCCGGATGGAAAACCACCACCGCTGGCTGGTCAACCCGCCCGAGCGCCAACCGGCGCCAGAGGATTTTGGCGCGCACGCCAACGCCGGGCGCTATCGCTTTCCACACAGCGATGCCGAGCGCGCTTATCGAGCGGCCTCCAAGCATTGGAGCAACTATCAGGCGTGGCGGCGCAACCGCAACCCGGAGCGCGCGGAACTGGAAGCGCATTACGGCTATGATACCAAACACGCCATGCACCTGTTTCGCCTGCTGCGGATGGGCGAAGAGATCTTGCGCGAGGGCGTGGTCAATGTGCTGCGGCCTGATGCGGCTTGGCTGCTGGGCGTGCGTGATGGAAGTTTGAGCTACGAGGAGGTCATCCGTCTGGCCGGCGAGCACGAAGCGCGCCTGGCCTCGCTGATCGAACATTCGCCGCTGCCAGTTGAGCCTGATACACAGGCTGCTGATGAGCTGCTGATTGGGCTTCAAGAGAGATTTTTGTTTGAGCAACAGGGAGAACCATAAATGCTTTTGACTATTACTACAACCCATATCCCAGCAACCGACCTGGGCTATTTGCTGCACAAACACCCCGCGCGTGTGCAGACCTTTGCATTGAGCTTTGGCCAGGCGCATATTTTTTACCCTCAGGTTGGCCCGGAATGTTGCACGGCTGCCCTGCTGCTCGATGTTGATCCGATCAAAATTGTGCGCAACAGGCGTGGCCCGGCCGGCAATGCCTTTGCGCTCCAACAGTATGTCAATGATCGCCCCTATGTGGCCTCGTCGTTTTTGAGCGTCGCTATTGCAGGTGTCTTTGGAAGCGCCCTGAACGGCAAGTGCAAAGACCACCCACATTTGGTTGATCTGAGAATGCCTTTACAGGCCAAGGTGATTGCCTTGCCTTGCCGGGGCGGCGAGCCTATTCTCCGGCGCTTGTTTGAGCCGCTTGGCTACAGCTTGAGCGTAAAGCGATACACTTTGGACGAGCAATTTTCGGAATGGGGGGATAGCGACTATTTCACTGTCGAGTTGCAGGGTACCCAACGCCTGAGCGATTTGTTGGCCCATCTGTATGTGCTGGTGCCAGTATTAGACGATGACAAACATTACTGGGTCGGCGATGAAGAGGTCGCCAAGCTCTTGCATTATGGCGAAAGCTGGTTGGCGCATCACCCCGAATGCGAACTGATTACCGAGCGATATCTCAAGCATCAACGTCACCTGGTCAACTCTACCTTGATGCAACTGGCCGAAGAGGATGATCCTGATCCTGAAGAGACTGCCGCGCGCCGTGACGAAGAAGAAGCGGTTGTAGAAATATCAGTTGGGCTTCATCGGCAGCGTTTGGAAGCCGTACTATCCGCCCTTTCAGAGTGCGGCGCAGCCCGTGTGCTGGACTTGGGCTGCGGCGAGGGCAAGCTGTTGTCTTTGTTATTGCAAGATGGGCATTTCACCGAGATTGTGGGGATGGACGTATCTCATCAGCGTCTTAAAAACGCTGCCGCTCGCTTGCGGTTGGACGAACTGCCCGATAGGCAGCGTCGCCGCATTACGCTTATCCAGGGTTCGCTGCTGTACCGAGACAAACGACTGGCCGGTTATGATGCGGCCGCTCTGACCGAAGTGATCGAACACCTGGAGCCATCGCGTTTGGATGTGTTTGAGCGTGTGCTGTTCGAGTTTGCTCATCCCGCCAGTGTGATTGTCACGACCCCTAACCGGGAATACAATGCCCAGTGGCCTGGCTTGGCGGCGGGTGGATTCCGCCATCGTGACCATCGTTTTGAATGGACGCGGGCAGAATTCCAGGCATGGGCCCAACATGTGGCCGACCGCTACAATTATACTGTGCGCTTTATGCCTATTGGCGCAGATGTCCCGGGTGTGGGAGCGCCTACCCAAATGGGGGTCTTTAATGAATCTGACCATTCCTGAACTGGCGCTTGTCGTCCTTATTGGCCCATCCGGCTCCGGCAAATCGTCTTTTGCGCGGGCGCATTTCAAGCCGACCGAAGTCTTGTCTTCGGACTTTTGCCGCGCCCTGGTCGCTGATGATGAGAATGACCAAACGGTTACAGCGGAGGCTTTTCAAGTGCTGCACTTTGTTGCCGCAAAGCGATTGGCTGCTGGCCGACTGACCGTGATTGACGCCACAAACGTGCAGCCCGAGGCACGCAAGCCTCTGGTGGCCCTGGCGCGCGAGTATCATTGCTTCCCTATTGCGATAGTATTTGACTTGGATGAAAGCATCTGCCGGGAGCGTAATCGCCAGCGGCCGGATCGAGATTTTGGACCGGGCGTGCTTCGCCGGCAAATCCAGCAGCTCAAACGGTCTCTGCGCGGCCTGAAACAAGAAGGCTTTCGGCGCATTTACGTCTTGTCCACGTTGGAGGACGTAGCATCTGTTACCATTGAGCGCCAACCGCTCTGGACAAATCTCAATCGAGAGCATGGCCCTTTTGACATCATTGGCGATGTCCATGGCTGCTGTGATGAACTGGAACAGCTCTTGCAAAAACTGGGATACGAATGGACTCCAAACCCGGCCACTCAACCCGGCCTCTATAACCGGGTTTATCGCCATCCTGAAGGGCGCAAGGTCATCTTTCTGGGCGACCTGGTTGACCGTGGGCCGCGTATCCTGGATACTTGTCAGTTGGCACGCGCTCTAGTGCAGGCCGGTAATGCTCTGTGTGTGCCCGGCAACCACGACATAAAGCTGGTGCGCAAGCTTGGAGGCCATGATGTAACTGTCAGGCACGGCCTGGCCAAGTCGCTCGCCGAAATTGAAGCTTTGCCAGAGTCAATCCGCGATTCGTTTGCCCGCGATATGGCCGAGTTTCTGGATGCGCTGGTGAGTCACTATACCCTTGATGATGGCAATCTGGTGGTTGCCCATGCCGGTATGAAAGAGGGTATGCAAGGGCGCGCTTCAAGCCGGGTGCGCGATTTTGCGCTCTATGGCGAGACAAGCGGCGAAACCGACGAATTTGGCTTGCCCATCCGCTACAACTGGGCGGCAGAGTATCGTGGCCAGGCGCGGGTGGTGTATGGGCACACGCCTGTGCCCGAAGCGGAATGGCTGAATCGCACAATCAACATTGACACAGGCTGCGTCTTTGGCGGCAAACTGACGGCATTGCGTTACCCAGAGCTTGAGCTGGTGTCTGTTCCGGCCGCGCGCGCATACGCTGATCCAATCCGGCCTTTTATTCCTGCTGAGGCAAGCGCGCTTTCCATTCAACAGCAGCACGATGAGATTCTTGACATTGACAATGTCCTGGGCAAGCGTATCATCAACACACGGCTGCGTCCCAACATCACTATCCGCGAGGGCAACAGCGCAGCCGCCCTGGAAGTGATGAGTGGCTTTGCCGTCAATCCCAAGTGGCTTGTCTATCTGCCTCCGACAATGTCGCCGCCGAACGCCAGCCAGCAGCCGGACTTGCTTGAGCATCCTGCCGACGTGTTTGCCTATTACAATTCTCGGAGGGTCCAGCAAGTGGTGTGCGAAGAAAAGCACATGGGATCGCGCGTGGTTGTGATTGTGTGCCGCGACAAGGCCTCGGCGCAACATCGGTTTGGCGTGATTAATGAAGGTGTTGGCATTTGCTACACGCGCACTGGACGGCGTTTCTTTGAAGATAAATCACTCGAATCCGAATTGCTGGCCCAGATACAGGTATCCTTGACGCAATCTGGGTTTTGGGAAGAGTTCAAAACGGATTGGGTCTGCCTGGATTGTGAACTGATGCCGTGGTCTGCCAAGGCTCGGGAATTGCTGCGGCAACAATATGCGGCAGTGGGGACTGCTTCCCAAGCGGCTATGGCGGAAACGGTAGCCGTATTGCAACAAGCCACAGAATGCGGGATACCCGCAGAGGGTTTGCTGGATCGTTATCGGCAGCGATCTGAGATGGTGACGCGCTACGTGGATGCCTATCGTCGCTATTGTTGGCCGGTGCATTCTGTTGCAGATTTGAAATTGGCGCCATTCCATATCCTGGCGACTGAGGGAATGGTCCATGTGGATAAAACACACCTGTGGCATTTGGAAACTATTGCCAAGTTCGCAAGCAAGCAGTCCAACTCCCTCTTTCAGGAAACGCTCTACCAGGTGGTTAATCTGAATGATTCCGCCAGTGTATTGGAAGGGGTTGCTTGGTGGCAGACCTTGACCGGGCAAGGCGGCGAAGGAATGGTTGTCAAACCGATGGATTTTGTTGTCAAAGGAAAACGCGAATTGGAGCAACCTGCCATGAAATGCCGGGGGCGCGAATATTTGCGCATTATCTATGGCCCGGAATATACCTTGCCGGAGCATTTGCAACAGCTCCGGCAGCGAAATGTAGCCGTCAAACGCTCATTGGCCCTACGCGAGTTTGCCCTGGGCATTGAGGCGTTGGAGCGATTCGTTAGCGGCGAGCCGCTGCGGCGGGTTCACGAATGTGTCTTTGGTGTATTGGCCCTGGAAAGCGAGCCGGTGGATCCGCGGCTGTAAAAGATATCTGACGACAGTGGTTACAATCCCTTTGCGAACCAGTGGTCTTGCTGGTGATAGGATGCAGCGGCGGTAAGGATTGGCGGGAAATATCGTGCCAGCGTTTGGCACGGCGCGCCAATGGTCGGCGTTACATATCTTTCCATGCGCTGATGTGGTCAAGCTTGGAAGGACAGATGCTCTGCGGCAGCCTGCCCTGGCAGGATACGCGGTGAGGCGCGGCTATGAGCCACATCTTTGTCTGTTGAGTCCAAGGAGCCATTATGCCAAAATCATCAGTCGCGGAGATACTGTGTGAGAAAAAGAACCGCAGGAGACGCTAGATGTCCTCAAGAACCGAAAAAGAAAAAATGTTAGCCGGAGAAATCTACAACTGCCTTGACCCTGACCCGGAAGCACGCCAAAGGACCAAGAAACTGCTCCGGCTCTACAATCTGACCGAAGCCGCGCCTGAACGACAAACCATCCTCCAACAACTGCTGGGACAGATCGGCCAGAATTCGATCATTGAGCCACCCTTCTACTGTGTCTACGGTCAGAACATCTATCTCGGCGATCATGTCTATCTGAATGTGTTGTGTACCATTCTGGATTGTAATGAGGTGCATATTGGTCACCATGTCATGATCGGGCCTGGCGTCCAAATCTATACCGCCGCCCATCTCCTTCAGGCAGAAGCGCGGATCCAGGGCTGGGAAGTAGCCAAGCCAATCGTGATCGAGGACAATGTGTGGTTAGGGGGCAGTGCCATCCTCTTGCCAGGGGTGAGGATAGGCCGGAATGCCGTGGTGGGCGCAGGGGCAGTTGTCTCCCGGAGTGTTCTAGCGAATACGGTGGTGGCGGGGAATCCGGCCAGGGTGATTCGAGAGCTTGAGCAGCAATAGCAGCAAGGCTTGGCCCAGGCTCATAGAAGCCGCGTTGCATTCTGAAACTGGATGTTGAGGGCGACAAAAAGCAGGCCATATGCAGGAATTAGACAAGTTTATCGAGGATTGGTATTGGGATGAGCCATCGCACGAGCTGGCCCGGCAGATGGGCGCGTTTCTGTTCGAATTTGTTGCTCACCTGGAAACAAGCGGACTGTCTGAAAAGACGATCAGAAAGCATTGGAGCAATTGCTGGCTGATTGGCAAGTTCGAGTGCGGCTATGGTTACCACAGGATCTTTTCACCCGAGATTTTTCTGGGCGGGCCAGCGTATCTGTATGAATTCAAACGTAAAGTGAGTGAGGCCAAGAGCGCCATAGCCTCATACAAGTCTACGTGGCGCAAACTCGACCACTACGTTCGCTCGTTGGGATATGGGAGCGACGATCAAGACGAGGCAGGAGATAGCGATGATTGACGATTACCCCAAGGCAATGGCGTTGCTGCGCAAAATGGAAGCGCAGCTTCCTATCCCGGCTCGGCCAACCGCCGAGCTTGTCAGCGCGATGAGAAAGCATCATGGCGTCAGGTTGGCGCGTGACTATGCTTTGCAAATCAAGAGCGTGCTCTACGCTGGCGACGAGGGCGGGATTATGTGCGATGTGACACCACCTGGAATGAACCCGACTCTATGCTCACTCACCCACATCAGCGTTGATTCGGGCCATCTCCTGGCCGATGAAATTCGCGCTTACCAGGAGGCGCGGTCGAACAAGTTGGCCGGATCACACCAATCGCGCAAGCCCACCAGCTTTGCCCTCAGGCCGCGCAAGAAGCACAGACGTTAATCCATCTGTCAAGATGTGGCCCTATATCGCGAGTGGGTTATGGTGATGCAGAAGGAAGATGTGCTGTGAGTGATGACCTTGATGCTCGTTTGGAGCAAATTCAAGAACGTAATGAGGATATCCTGGCGCATTTTGTCCACACGTGGCATGGGCGCTTGTCGGACGACACCTTATACCAGCACGTCCTCAATGTCCGACACTTTACGGGCGGCTATCTAAATTACCGGGCCTCAATAGATGAGCCTCGTTTGGTTGAGCAAATCACCGCCGGCGATGTGTACGATTTCATCACCGATTGGCTGCCGCGCAAGAGTTGGGTAGACTCGGAGCGTCGGATCAAGAGCTATCTGTCCACCTTCAAAAAGTATGTTCAGTTCATGGCAGAGCAGGGATACATGCCGGCAGACAGGGCCGCCGATATCTTGCGTAGCCTCAAGGAAGATCGTGAGGATATGATCCGGGCTGCCGTTACTTATTATGATGCGCCTGATGAAAGCCAATCATCGGAAGCGTTTAGCGCGCACCTCAAAGAGCTTGAAGCGCAGTGGGCAGCCATTTTTGATAAAGAGGCATAGAACTTTGGGCCAAAGGAGCAAAGCATCTGATGGAGACTCAAGACATTCCTTCCATTCGAAATCGTGACAAGCGTTTTGAAGAACTGTTCGTAGATTGTTATGGGCAGAGCGAAGAACTCGCTGCGATGGAGGTGTATTTTACCGATGCGGCAAACTATCCCTTTGAGGCCGAATGGCGTGATCTAGATGAATCAGGCCACGCTGAAATGGTGACCGTATTGAAAGTGGCTGATGTAGACGAGCGCCGGGGTGTCTTGCTCACAGTGCAGCGCGCCAATGGCAAACAGCGTCGGATTGCAGCGGAGCAGCTTTGGGGCAAGGACAAAAAGAGCGCCAATGCCATTGTCCTGGATGATTATCGCCACTGGGTTGGAGAACTCTACGGGCTTACACCGGGGTTTGGGTAGACAGCTCACAGCGAGCGTTTCACCAATTCATATTTGAATCGGAAAGATGAGGTAGGTATGAGTAAAAGATATTTGGCGCGCAAGCAGCGAGGTTTGGCCTGGCACTCCAAGCCGCGCCGCCCGGCAAGCGGGCCGCGATTGGTGACGCCTGAGGGCGATGCGCTTGTCTTTGCCACGGCGCATTATCAGCATAATGCTATGGCAGACATCCGCCAAACTTTGCAGCCGCTTGACGAGTTCGATCTTGAGGGCGCCGAGCCGAAACCAGATGGCACGCTGCGCTTTACCTGGTTTGAGATCGAGCCTGACCCGCGCAGCCATGCGCCTGTGGGTGGTGAGCGCATCCTGGCCACCCTGACCTTGACGGCCAGGACGCTGGAAGTCGAAGCCATGTCGCAGCGTCGCCTGGACAACTGCTGCCAACGCCTGGAGGAATTGTTGGGTGATCGTCTGCGCCTGGTGAGTGCAGAGGCCAAGGGCGCCCGCCAGGCTCTGCGTGAATACGGGCGCAAGCCGCGCGCCCAGCCCAACGAGCCGGTCGCTGTGCCGCCCGAGGTCATGGCCGAGCTAGAAGAAGAAATGTTGCGCCAGTGGATTGACGATTCGATCCCGGCCTTGGGCGGGCAATCGCCGCGCGAAGCAGTCAAGACGCCGGAAGGCCGCCAGCAGGTGTTGGACTTGCTGGACTATATCGAGCGTCAGCAGAGCCGGATGGGGCAAGCGCCGGGCATGTTTTCGCCCGACTATCGCAAGGTCAAAAAGATGTTGGGGTTGGAATAACAACGAGGGCTATCTACCATGAGAAAATCTATCGCTGAACAGTTTGACCCATTGACCCGCGAGCAAATCCTGGCAATTCGCCCGGGCGTGTGGGGCGATGTTGAACTTTTAGATGCGCTGGGGCATTTTGAAAAAGCCAAAGAGCGTGACCGGGCGATGGCGGTGGCCGAGTTGATCCTGCGTTCGCCGCAGGTGGAACAGGTGGATTATCATTGGCTGTACACGGATTTGATTGGCTACTATCACTGGAAATGTGATTTTCCGGCGGCGCTGCGCTGGGCGCATGCGCTCATTGCCTTTGATGAACAGCACGAAGAAGGGCGAAACCGCGCTAATAATTGCCGTGAACTGGCCAGGGTTTATCTCAATGCTGGCGATCTGGATACTGGCCTGGCGCTTTTCACGCGCCTCGCGCAAGCGGCTCCGTTCGACATTTGGACCTATAACATATTGAGTATTGCGCTTCCTTGGGCCAGGCTGCCCCGGCTGGGGCTGGAAGTGACGGATTACACCCTGATGCTCATCGCCAAAAAAGACCCGGAAGACTTGAAACAACAATTGACGGTACAACGCCAATGCCTGGCCGAGACAGTAGCTTCTGTGCGAGACCGCACCAGTGATTTGGACCCCAGCGTGCTGGCCGAGTTTCGCGCCGCCTTGCTGCCGCCCAAGCTGGCCAAAGCGGCGCGTTCCACCAGGCGAAAATACACTATGCCTTATCTGCCGCCCGTTGCTCATCTGCTCAATGCAGACTCGGCCGGTGAGGCTGCGCTTGGGGCTGAAATTATGGCGCGGGGCCGGGTGTTGGTTCCAGAGCTGGTCCGGCTGGCGTTTGATTTCGAGCTGCCCGCCGACGGCGCGCCCGCCCGGGCTATTGCGCTCTTGCGCGCCATGCTCGATGCGCAAACAGCCGAGTTGGGCGAACTATCGGCCTGGCTGGATCAGGCCAGCGGCGATTGGCGTGGCGAGCTGCAGGCACAGCGTTGTGGCAAAGTGGGCGGCTACGTCACACCCGAACTGGAGGCTATCGCCGCCGACGTGGAATACTCGGTCTTTGTCCGTGAATCTGCCGTAGAGAGCCTGGTCGAGCGGGCGCAACGGCTGCCGGCCCTGCGAGAGCGCGTGGTCGCTTTTATGCGCCTGTTGCTCACACGCCCCGAGTCTGCCGCTGCCGGCGAAGAAATGTTTATGGGCTTTTTGATCGGCGACGTGCTCGACCTGGGCGCGTGCGAACTGTATCCAGAAATCCGGCGCGCGTTTGAAGACGACCGGGTAGACACCTCGATTGTTGATTTGTCATACGTGCATGATCGTTTTGGCCTGGCAACTGTGCCCATTCCCCGTCGCCGGCAAGATGGCATGTACTTGCGGCTGCGTTGCACAGCCTGCGAGCGCGAGCGGGAGCATTTTGTCCAGAATATTTTGCTGGATATCCCAACGCTCGATCAGCAAATGCAGGGGCAGCCAGTAGCCTATGACCCCTACATCATGGATCACGAAATTGTTTGCCCCAAATGCGGCGCGGTAGATCGTTATGCCATGACCCCCCAGGCCTTTTTGTCTATAACCGTGTTGCCGAACAAGCTTGACGATTTGACCGCTCTCCTCTCTGGCGAAAAGTCGGCGGATGACTTGCCGCCCAATCCGCGCATTCATCCTTTCAAGTCGCTTGTGTTTGACAAGCCTATGCATCCCTTGGTGGGGCTGGAAGAATACCGCCGGCGCATTGCGGCCAATCCCAAAGATGCTAGGCTGCATCTCAAGATGGGCAACTTGTTGCTGATGCTCTATCGCAGCGCCGAGGCATTGGAAGCGCACCGGCAGGCCTATGCCCTCGATCCCAATGACGCCGAAATTGCGCTGGCCCGAGGCATGAGCGAGCACGACTATGGCGACCAGGCGGCGGCCAAAGAAATGTACGAAAGGGTGTTGGCTTTGGAGAAAGGCGGCCGGCTGTGGGGCTTTGTTCGGGTTAATGAATGGTCTGGCGCGGCTTTTGAAGGGCTAGACTTGCTCAAGCGGCGCAAGCCAAGTCCTTCTTCTACGCCCTTTCGCGCTTCTGACCAGAAAGCGCAGACAAGCGCGAGCGCGCCAGCAGCCCGCCCGCGGAAACAATTCAAGAAACGCAGAAAGTGAGAAAAGCTGGATGAAAAAAGACAAAATCAGCTATACCGAACTGACCTACCAGGTGGTGCAACAATCGCCCGATCCGCTGCCGTTCGACGAGATTTTGCGGCGCGTCCACGCCATCCAGCCCATCAAGACCAAGAACCCCAAAAGCACTATTCGCAGCGCCATTGGGCAAGGGCGCTCAATTGTGGCCACGGGCGACGGGCGCTATGGTTGGAAGCCACGTCTCATCACCGGCTCGGTGCTTCGGCTCACATTGGGCAAATCTGATCTGAGCGGGCAGGCAGTCGAGTTTGGCAATGACATGCGAGACGCACTCTGGCCAGCATTTTTGGAGATTCAAAAGCGGATTGATCGTAGTCCCATCCAGCTTCAATTGCCGGATGGAAGCAAAACCTCTATCCCCTTGGATTTTTTTGGCAAGGGGCACTGGGGCACGAGTGGCTCGCCCGAATTTTGGGCCTGGTTCAAAACCCTCAAGGCCAAGCCGGGCGACCATCTGATTTTTCAGGTGCTAGATGGCATGGCCAAGCTGAGCTGTGTCGAATTTCAAGCTCGCTCGCAGCGTGACGAGGCAGCGGTGGCCGCGCGCAACCAGGCCATCTTGCAGGCGGCGCTGGCTTTTGTCCGCAACCGCTGGCAGGGCGCTGCCATCTGGGATCTTGTCTCGCACCTGCTGGCAACCGGGCAGTACAAGCACCCTGTGCCGCCTGACCCCTTTTCGGAAATCTGGACGCCGCAGGTGTGGAAGCCTACAGTGGCAAAGAAAGAACATTACGGCGGTTGGTCGTTTATTGGCGGCATTGATGCCAGCCCGGTTAAAGATGAACTGCTCCAGGGGCTATTTGGAGGCCGCGCCCAGGTGTACGATTACGAGAACCCGCCCGACTTGCCGCCCGAGTATCGCTCTGGTGGCGACCGCCGCCCGCGTCCTTCACGCAAGGCGCAGCGGGGACCAGTAGGAACTTTAACCCTGCGGGCCAGCCATCGCGCCCTGCCAGGCGTCTGGCGCGATATTGAAATTGCCGAAGATCAAACACTCGAAGACTTGCACCTGGTCATCCAGCGCGCGTTTGAATGGAACGACGATCACCTGTATTCGTTCTTTATGAGCGGGCGGCGGGAGGATTACGAAACCGAAGTTGGCTGCCCATGGTCAGAGACCAGCCTGCACACGCACCAGGTGGAAATGGGCGGCCTCCACTTGCAGGTCGGGCGCAAGTTTCTGTATTTCTTTGACTATGGCGACAGCCACGAGTTTGACGTGGAGGTGCTTCAGATCAATCCGGCTGCTCCAAAGAATGATTATCCGCGTATCGTTGCCCGCCAAGGCAAAGCTCCGCCTCAATATCCAGAGTGCGACGAAGAGACAGGCGAGCCGATCGAGTGGGATCCCTATCGGCATTGGAAGGGATGAGAGGTAAAACAGAGATTATCAAGGCCGAGCGCGATGAAATTGCTGGCACGGCGGTCTCGCGCGTTGGCCGAGCAGGCAGAGAGTAGATGATGGAGGCAGGGCGATGAAAAAAACTCTCAAGATTATTGACAATCTTTCGTCAGACCTTGCTTTGGCGATATTGAAACAATTGGCCGAGAGCGATGAACAACTGGCAGAACGCATTGCCGAGATGGCGTTGACGCAGTTGAGCCGGGTTGACCCGGAAGAGCTTGCTATTGTGATTTACGACGCGCTGGATGCTTTGGAGGTTGAAGAAGTTTGGGACCGGTCTGGGGCGACCCGTCATGGTTATGTTGACCCTGCCGAAGCCGCCGATCAGATGATTAGCGAAGTAATCACTCCGCATCTGGAAGAGATGAAAAAATATCGCAAACTTGGCATGCCTGCCCAGGCCAACCGTCTCTGCATGGGGTTGTTGATGGGGTTATATCAGTTCGAGCACGATTCCACCAATGAATTCAAGAATTGGGCCAGCGATGCGGCTGGCTCGTATGCCTGGGTGGTAGTGGATGCGTGGCAGGGAGGCTCCCCAAAGCAGGCGGATGTTAAAGCGGTCAAGGCGTTTGTTGAAGACGAGTTAGAGGGCTGGTGTCTGCACCTGCTTCAGAAAAAGTCTCCCTAGATTGCTTAGTAAGGGATTGGATGATCACAACAGCGCAATCTCGCCGACCGATTGGATGCAGCGGTGATAAGAATTGGTACAGTTGTACCAAGCCTTGGTACAGTTTTTCTTCAGCAGCAGGTGTATTCTTTCTAAAAGTTGTACCAGGCACATCAGAGGATTGGTACGATTTTTGAGAGGGCAGGTCAAATGATCAAACGGTTGCCGTACCAACGTTTGGTACGGGCGTGCCAATGGTGGGTGCTACATATCCTCCCACGCGATGCTTTCAACTGCCGCAGCCAGATCGGCGTCGGAAGGGGTGGTATAGATTGCCGTCGTGTTCAGATTGGCGTGGCCCATCAATATAGCCACTCGGTCCAACGATACATTGGCGTCCACTAAATTCTTGCCGAAGGTATGACGTAACGCATGCGGAGTGACCTGTTCGGTGTCGAGTTTCGCCGCGCTGGCCAGTTGCTTGATGGCGCGCTGTACGCCGCGTGGGCGGAGCGGCTCGCCGCGTCGGCCGATAAAGAGCAATTCGCCGGCATCCGGCGGGCGAACTTTGCGCCACTCTTGTAAGGCTTTTCGGGCGTCGCGGTTGAGGGGGATAATCCTGAATTTTCTGCCTTTGCCTTGCCGGACGGTGACCTGTCCACTGCGGGCGCTGGGCTTAACATCATCCACATTCAAGGCGCAGACTTCCGAGACGCGCAGGCCAGCATTAATCATAATGGCTACAATGGCAGCGTCACGGCGAGCGAGATTGGCAGAGGGCACAAGCCCTTTTGCCTCAGCGAGTTGGATGGCCTCTCGCGCGGCGCGCAGCAGGGCATAGGTCTCTTCGCGGTCTAGCCAGTGGGGGGCGCGTGGACCCTGGGCAATGCTGCGGATGCCGTTGGTAGGGGAGGTGGCGATCAGGCCAGTCTCGCGCGCCCAGCTAAAATAAGCGCGCAGCGCGGCCAGTAGGCGGTTGACGCTGGCGGGTTTCATCTTTTTTGTATCGGTCAGGTGCTTGCGATACTCGCGAATGTCGAGCGGTGTGACGCTGGCAGGCCTGGGCGCTCGCCGGTGAATTTGCTTGAACCATTCGGCAAAGGCGTTGAGGTCGTGGGCATAACCGGCGATGGTTCGCTCGGAACGGTCTTGATCGCAAAGATAGTCAAGGAATGTATCTATTTTCATCAGCATGCCTCCAAAAAGTGCGCGATTTGGAAACGACAAATCTTGCTCGGCCAACATTATGCTGAAACATTATGCGGCGTAATTTTTTAGCCTTAGAGCCTCGAAAAGTGCCTATTTAGGTGGATGGACTGGCGAATTATGCCTTCCAATTCGTATTGTACGGCGTAATTAACAGGGGCAGTATAGCACGCCCCTTTGGGCGTGTCAAACCGATTTTTGAGAACGATGGGTTGCTTGCGTTGAAATATCAATAGAAAGGATCTTACCATGAACATTTATCCACCCGGCGCGCACATCGCGGGCCGATACGAAGTAACCGGCCGCCCGCTGATGGGTGGTATGGGGATTGTGTATATCTGCTTTGACCATGAGGAGTAAAGGTTGCAAGGATGCTTCGTTGCGCTCGTGGCTGATTCCGGGCCAGTCCATTGCCTGTAGAGCAGGCATTATTGTTTGCGCTGCAGGTTGCGCAGGGGATGAACATGCCTTCATAACCGCAGTGTAGAATCCGTAGTTTATACTGGGAAAAGCTGACCTCTCTCCGAAGTCTTCCCTATCCATAGCTCTCTAAAATCCAGGGTTTCTACGCTTCAAAAGCTGTTCCCAATAAGGTACACTATTTACCAGGCAAAGTAAAGATGTTTCTTCATCATAAAGCCTCTTTCTTGGGCGGTCGATGTTGGTTGTTATCAAGTGTCCGGTTTTTTGAGTGCATTATAAGTGTGTGCCGCTATCCAATCATAATTTGGGAGAAACAAAAAATGAACAACCACAAATTTTATTTCTTTGCTTCTGTCATAGTCATTACCTTGTTATTCGTTTTCTGGCCCGATAGAGTGTTATCTACCAAAGCACAATTTCAACTTGAACCAACCCCGGTTCCTGCTTCTTGAAGCAAACCACGGGCAGCTATAGCATAAAATATGAGGATGCGATAGATAGCAATACTTTGCTAGAAGACCTAGAAAACTATGATATTTTGCTGCAAATCAGCTTTGATCCAAATGAGACGAATATGCGCGACTTGGCTAGAAGTAAAGGGTTCCTTATAAGGAACAACAAGAAGGAAAGAACGGTGTATTTTCACTCCTTGGTAAGTGAAATTGAAACGTGGAACATATCCAAATCGTGGGATTAGTGGATTGGGAGTGTTGGGAGCCACGCTCGTTGAGCTTGGCTTGGCCGAATTAAAAGAACCAAGCAGGAATAAAAAAACGAGGGCTGGTTAGCAGGTAGGGCGGGCAAGATTGCCCGCCTTTCTTTTTACTGCGTGGTTGGAGCTTGGGGGCATAGGCCCGAAGGGTTCTAAAAATCTCTTCTCAAACAGGGAGAGCGTGCTCCCCCTTCCCTCGCAGGGAAGGGGGCGGGGGGTTGGGTTCTAGCGTGCGCTTATAGCGCCATCGCTTGTTTTTGGGTTGGGCTTGTGCTTGTTTTTAGCCAAACGTTGTGTTAGAATCAAGGGCAAAGGTAACTACTCAGCGGCACCCTTCGACTACGCGCCGCGCATCCTGAGCGAAGTGAAACGCAGTCGAAGGAGCGCGGTGCTCCGCTCAGGATGCTGAGTAGTTACGGGCAAAGTAGCTTTTCCTCCAATCGCTCACCAGGCGGTGAGATGGCTAGAAAGGCGGGATGCGATGGACCTGACGACAATTGTGCAAGACATTCACCGGCTCAATCACGAGTTAGAGCGTTTCGAGCGCAAGTATGGCGTAATGTCTGGCACTTTTTACGAGGCGTATAATGCAGGTGAAGAGCCTGAAGATGACGCCTGGGTGCTAGACTTTGAAAAGTGGGCCGGGTTATACGTGGTGTGGCGAGATCGGCAGCGGGCTTATGACGAGATGATGCGGCGGCTTCTCGCGGAGCAATCCTCGCTTTCTGGGCTGATCCATTCCGCGGTAGGGTGAGCCATGTTGTCGCCTACGCTGGCAGATTATGAGTTGTTCATCTACGCGCTGCAAGATGAGCATCCTTCCATCCAGACCTCTACCCTGACTGTCATCCGGCAAGCCAATGATGTAGCCACGGTCGAGGGCGCTGGCCTCCACCGATCCTCACCACAAGCACATTCCTCCAGACATCAAGCACCACCGCGTCCCTGCGCCGCAGCTTTCTTTTGTGCGCCCCAACCTTGCAGTGTTGATTGAAGAAATAGAGCAGTTGGCCTAGCTGCTTGTCCCTTTTTTGCCGGGTGATTTGGGGGCAAAGGGGAAGGGGGGGGAAGAATTGACCTCTCCCCCTGCCCCTCCCCGTATCGGGGAGGGGAGCGAGGGCATAGACCCGAAAGGGTTTTGCAGAAACCTGGTTTCTTGTTAATTGGCAACCGCCAGCCGCGCTTGTTTTTGGGTTGGGCTTGTGTCGCGTGTTTGGGGCAAAGGTGAATCTCTCCCCGAAACGGAGAGGGGAGCGCGTTTCCCCTGCCCTTGCAGCCTGTCCCGCCTGCCTGGTCGGCCCGTCTGCCGCCAGGTAGACAGACAGGCGACCCCCAAAGGAGGGCGTGGGAGGGGTTAGGTCCAATTTTTATCAATGTGCCGCGTTTCCGGTGATCGCCACCACTGTCGCGTGGTGCTGATCCCATAATCTTGATGCAATGCGCTTGGGCAGCATAGCGGGCGTCAGGTTAGTTGTGAGCACCGTGGGCAGCTCGTGCAGGATGCGGTGATCCACCACCTGGTACAGCTTGTCGTGCGACCACGACACCTCAAAGGGCTGGCCCGAGCCGCCGCTCTCCGCGCCCAGGTCATCCAGCGCCAACACCTGCGCGTTTTTCACCCGCTCGAGTTGGCGATAAAAACTGCCGTCGCTATAGCCATTCCTCAAATCATCCAGCAGGTTGGGCACGTTTTCAAACAGCGCTGGTTCGCCGCGGGCCAGCAGCGTGTTGACAATCGCCGCTGCCAGGTGGGTCTTGCCCTTGCGATTGGGGCCAACGATGGTCAGGAAAAAGCAGCCATTCTTCCACAGATCATCTGCAAACCTTCGCGCGTGGTTGAGCGCTGCGCGGTTCTCGTCATTGACCTGGAACGCCTCAAACGTCATTCGCTGCAAGGCGGGCGGCAAGGCAGCCTGAATGATGGCGGCCTGCCTGGCCCGTGTGCAGGCGCAGGGCAAGAGTTGGTTGGCCTGCGGGTGGTCGGGCGGCAGATTGCTGGCGAGATAATAGCCGGCGCACTGCCCAGGCGAGGGGCAAGCGTCTATCCGCCCGAAGCGAAAAGAAGGTGATGTGCTCATTGGTCCTCCACATTGGGTGTCTGGCAACCCAAATAGTACTACAACGTTACTTTGGTATGATCTCACCTAACTCTCTCAGTTCACGCAGCTTGCGTTTTCGATGTGAAAGGTAGGCGGCACGGTTACGTTGTTGAGTTCGCACGATTTCATCAATAACAGCTTGCTCATCAAAGTCGCGCTTGGGCAAGGTGACGTTCAGCAACTGACGGACTTGGGACACTGTCAAGGCAGGAGCTTGGTCGCCCATCTCGACCCGCAATTGAACGAGGAAGTGATGCGACAACATGGTCATGGTCATATGATGATGCCAACCAGTCCAGCCGCGCACCTCGTAATGGTCCATACCCAACTCGGTTTTAGCATATGGAATGGCGCGCCCACTTCCTCTCGGTCACGCCTGCCTCCGCCGCCAACGCGCGAATCACGCCCGAACCCAGGCAGCGCGCCAGCATGAATTCGCGCATTACCTTGCGCACGGCAACCGCGCGTGGGCCTTGCGTCTCGATCACTATTCTGTACCGCCTTGCACTGCCCCCCGCATCGTCGCTAAATGTAATTTCGGGATAATTCGCGCAAAACCAGGCCGCACAAACATTATCGGGCGAGTCTTTGGGGCGTTAGCGTGCCCTGGCCCAACTTGAGCTAGGAACTGGCCTTCTGTTCACAGGCGCTGTCTACACACTGGCCGATGCCATCTGCCGAAAGATAACAGCGCGACTAGGCTGCACTGAGATCAAACAATGATTATGGCTGCTCACACTTGATTGTTGCAAGTGTGGATTTAATGCTATCATTGATCATTATTTCGTTTTTACGTTTGAGCCTGATGCAAATGCCTCTAGGCTATCATGGAGGATAAGCCTATGAAAACAAAATTGCTAGTCGTTGAAGATCATGAACACCTGCGTTTGACTCTCCAAGATTATTTCGAGCGCGAAGGATTTGACGTCATTGTGACCAAGGATGGCGACCAGGCTTTGTCAGTGTTAGACAAAGTCAAACCTGACCTCATCATCCTCGATGTTGGGTTGCCCCATAAAGATGGTCTGGAAGTGTGCCGCGCAGCCCGGCATCGTTTCGGGCAAGCTATTGGCATCGTCATGATCTCGGGCGCGAAAAAAGAGGATGTGGACAAGATCATTGGACTGGAGGTGGGCGCGGACGTGTATATAACCAAGCCGGTTGAGAATAACGTGCTGCGGTCTCAAGTGCGGGCGCTCTTGCGCCGCATCCAAGCCCAAAGCGTGCCGGGTGATTTGGCGGGTTGGTTTGTTATAGACGAGCTGCGCATTCACTTTGAGGGGCGGCGGGCGCAAGTTGGCGACCAGGAAATTACCTTGGCGCCCTTGGAATTTGACCTGCTCAAGTATTTGATCCAAAACGCTGGCAAAGCCTGTCCCAGAGAAGACACGAAAGATGCCGTCTGGGGTCCAGGCACAAATGTCTCTGACGAAGCACTGAATACCCTGATCGCCAAGCTGCGGCGCAAAATTGAGCCTGAGCCTGCCAACCCTCGCTATATCAAAAAGGTGCAAGGCGTGGGCTATCGTTTCGACGTATAGGAGAAATATATGCCAACATTGGATTCTTGGTTGATCTTGACTATTGAAGTGCAGTTTCGCTGGTTGCTGGCTAGTGTGTTGCCGCTGACCGCACTTTGCGTTGGCGGGGTCTGGGCTTGGCGCCGGCACATTTGGCTCAACAAACTCGCTGATCAGTCAAGACAATCCCAACCCACACAACTTGAGCCAGAAGCTCAATTTGTTTCGACGGGTGAAGAGTATCGCAACCTGATCTGTTATCTATCTCACGATGGATTGTCTAATCCGCTGCAAACCATCCAGACCAACCTGGCTAGTATGGCTGATTGCTCACCAGATGAAGTAGGCCGCTGGCGGCAGCATTACACCATGATCAAGGCCGAAATGCGGCGGATGGCGGCTATGACTGAAAATTTGCGCTCGCTGTCTCGTCTGGGCACGCCCAGCGCGCCAACTGTGCGCGAGCCAGTCAATATGAAAGCTGTGATTGAACAAGTTATCATTGCCCAATCCGAAGAGGCCGAAGCGCGTCGTGTGCGGCTGCGCTACGTTGGCCCCGACCGTCCCGCTCGTGTGCTGGGCAACCGGGACCAATTATATCAGGTGATGCTCAATCTTGTGGACAATAGCATCAAGTATTCCAAAAAAGAGGAGGGAAATGTCATCATTGGCGTGCAAGAAGAACTAGATCGGCTGTGCGTTAAAGTTTCAGATGATGGCATCGGCATTGCCGAGCAAGACCTCCCTTATCTCTTTATCCCTTACCAACGCGCCCCAGATGCGCGCAGCTTTCAACGCAGGGGAAGCGGGCTGGGATTGATCATTGCCAAACGCCTTGTGGAACAGCACAGCGGGCAAATTAAAGTCCAAAGCCAGATCGGCGAGGGCACCGCCTTTTCCTTTGACCTGCCTCTATACGTCCCAAGTGTAACTGAGCAGTAATTGCTCACCATCCCCCAGGTTTGCCAGCCCGCCCAGGCCGCTAATTTTGCACCCTCAGAGGGTAGGCTGAGGTCAGTATGTCGAGTTTTGTGCAAATTTGTTCCACCCGCAGTTAAACTGCGGGCGAACCGGCAAATTACACAAGATTTGCAATGCTGCCGGGCTGAGCAGTTACACCGAACAGTCATAAAACGGTCAAGATTTAGTAATGTATGTTGTGGTATTCTAATAGTGACCAGGTGCATTATTATGCGCCTGGCGTGATGGAACATAACGATGAATAAACCAAAACGTTTTCTATTGACAATGTTGCTTGTATTTTTGGTTGGTTGTGTGAGCATGCAATGGGAAGAATCACGGCCTGTGCCGCCAGATATTTCGGCGACCGTTGCTGCCGCTGTGAGCGCAACCTTGGCCGCCCAGCCGACGCCAACACTTGTCCCTACCTGTAAGCCAACTCCTGCAAACACCGCAACGCCAGTCCCTTCTCCCACTTTGTCTATTGCCCTGATAACTTTTCATGGCAGGTATGTTGTAGCTACGGATGGCAGTCAGGACTGGTTGCTCAAGCAGGAAACTAGCCCGGGTGATTGCGGGCGGTTTACTCTACACGACCTGAACGGCAAAGTCGCGCTTGAAACATGCCATCACAAGTATGTCACCGCCGCTATGACAGGCACCACAAGCCTAGATTGGGCGCTTGGGCAAGAACCTAAACTAGATGACTGTGGGTGGTTTATCCGGCACAGCCTGGGACAAAACAAGGTCGCTTTTGAAACTTGCGCCGGCCGGTATTGGACTGCCGCAGGCGATAGCTGGGAGCCAGAGCTGCATTGGGTGCTGATCGCCCAAACATACAAGCAAAATGATTGGGAAACGTTTACGGTACAAATTCTAAAGTGAGGCTGCCCGGCGTTAATAAAACCGCAAGAATTTGACAAGACTTGGCTTGAATGTGGTATATTGAAGAAAGAATGGCAAGGCCAAGCGCGCATCATGGGCTGCAAGTGATGATTACATTGGGTGCTTAATTCAAAGAAAGGACATGTTGTATGATCAATAAATACTCTTTAGCCATAATAGTTTTCGTTTTACTGGTTAGTGTGATTGGAGGCGCTTATCCTTCTTATGCCAAAGAGAGATACCCTGACGCAATTCCAAACAAGTTCATCAAAATATATGGCGCTTTAGAAAAAATAACAACTGGGACAGCCAAATCGCCCTCATATACCAATCCCCAACATGTGTCGGTTTCTGCGGACATGAGCGAGGGGTTCGAAGGCTCCTGGCCCGCCTCCGGCTGGACGATCATTGACACAAGCGGTGACGATGGCGGTGAATACCTGTTTGGAAAACGCGATTGTCACCCACATACTGGCTCTTTTGGCGGATGGTCTGTGGGGGGAGGCGCTGAGGGAAATATGCTCAACTGCGCTGATAGCTACCCTAACGACGCCAGTACGTGGGCGGTCTATGGGCCAATTGATTTAACGGGCGCAACAAGCGCCAGCTTGGCCTTTTATCTGTGGGGGCAATCCGAATATGAAGCCTCTTGTTCGTATGATTACCTGTATGTAGGTAGTTCCATAGATGGGAACGACTTTTCGAATGGTATACGTCATTGCGGTGACATGACAGGTGGAGCGGCAGGTAATGGTTACTCTCAAGTGACACTTGATTTGAGCAGCCGCTTGGGTGAAAGTCAAGTATGGATTGGTTTTGCATTTATCAGTGACGTCTCTGATACCTATGAAGGATTTACAATTGACGATCTCACATTGACCGTCAACAACACGCCCGGCGACACCCCATGGGCCGTAATCCCCAGCCCCACTATCAACAACCTTGATGCTGTAGACATGGTTTCAGCCACAGATGGCTGGGCAGTGGGAAGTGGCGGCGTTATTTTGCATTGGGATGGGCATAATTGGACCATGGCGCCCAGCCCCACGTCTAGCCCATTGTCCTCGGTGGCGATGGTCTCAGCCACGGACGGCTGGATAGTGGGAGGATTTGGCACAATTCTGCGTTGGAATGGCAGCGCGTGGACCCAAGTCAAAAGCCCTAATAACGCCTCGCTCTCATCTGTAGACATGGTCTCGGCAACGGACGGTTGGGCGGTTGGAGGAATACCATTAACGGATGAAGGCGTCATTCTGCATTGGAATGGAACGGCATGGGCAAGGGTCTTTACTGCGCCTATCAAATGGAAGGGCTCGGTCTCAATGGCCTCGGCCACAGATGGCTGGGCAATGGGAGAGAACGGTCAAATTTTGCGTTGGAATGGCTATCTATGGGCCATCGTGACCAACCATCCCAGCGGCAGTGTGCAAACGGTCAAGATGGTTTCGGCAACCGATGGCTGGGCCGTGGGTTGGGCAATCTGGCGATGGGACGGCGCGGCCTGGACGAATGTCGGTTCGGCCCCCAACCGATTGTACTCTGTCTCTATGGTTTCTGCGACGGAGGGTTGGGCTGTAGGATACCAAGGGGTGATTGCGCGTTGGGATGGCGCCGGCTGGTCAGCCGTAACCAGCCCCGTGACAACTACGCTTTTGTCAATAGACATGGTTTCAGACAGCACGGGGTGGGCGGTAGGAGAGAATGGCACAATCTTGCGCTATGGACAGACTCAGACTCACTCTATCTATTTGCCTTTGGTCTTGAAATAGTTTGTCAACATTAGTGTCAACTTGAGGCGTTCCCGCCACAGTTCAACCTGTCTGCGCCAGGCAGGCTGTTGCCTGAACCTGGTTAACTTCGAGTTCAACAACTACTTTCGCGTTGTCATCGTCTTTCGCGGTGCGAGGGTTATTCGTCGCAGCCGGACGGCGGACACGCTTTGTCAATAGCCAAAATAGGCTATAGGCGCACAACAGCAACGGTGCCGAAAATCGGTTTTCGGTCCGCGACTCACATCCATGTATTTTGGTTTCCTTCATCATACCCAGTCAATGTCAAGTGAGCCGCAAATTAACAAACCAAGCTAATGCGCTGAGCGAGGGAGTTGCCGCTGAGCGCGTTGCTGCAAATGATAGGTCTCATCGTAAGGCCGGTAGTCTTGCCAGCAGCGCCAAGCAATGGCCAACCAGCGATTGGCCAGGCAGCGGTAGGCGGCGCTGCTCGAATCACAATGGGGGCGCATCTGTTGCCAGTAGGTAGCGGCCCACACCGATTGCGACAATGAGCACATGGCCCACTGTTGAGTGATAGCCTGGAACTCGTGATCGCAGGCGGTGCGGAATTTGACCCGACGACGGTGGACACTTTCTTCGGTCAGTGGACAGGTCCCAGCCAGACACTGCCAGCCCCGGGGCGAAGGAAAGCGTTGGCGATCGTCGCCACATTTGGCCAGAAGCGCGGGAGCCAAGAAATCGCCCGTGCCGGGAAATGAGCGGAACAATTCAGCATCGGGATGTTGGTCGAACAGATCTCCGAGTTCTTTCAACTGGGTGGCCTTGGCTTGACTAAGCATCAAAAGCTGTTGCGACAGCAAGACGGCTTTAGCCGCGTAGGCCTGGACAATGGCTTCGCTGGCTTCAGGTTGTGGCTGCTGCAAGCGGGCATAGCTGGCCAGCAAGGTGCACTGCGCTTGACGATGGTGGTGCTGGCGGGCAAAAATCTCAAAATTGGCGAAGGATAGACTCTGGATAGCCGCTGGCCTATCCTAGCAGGCTGTCGGAGAGCGGGCTGGTAGGCTCGTAGTGCGCGCTTCAGCGCGCTAAAGCGCG
>JBGSMF010000309.1:0-41543 GCA_041740315.1 Thermoflexales bacterium | reverse complement strand
GAACCACCGCCGCCTTCAAGATTGCCACCTGTGCCTCCATTGGCCCGGTTGCCAGAAAAAGTGCTGTTGACAACGGTGACAGAGCCTTGGTTGTTAAAGATGCCGCCTCCCATGCCGCCGCCGCCGCCGCCGCCGCCGCCGCCCGTGCCACCATTGCCCCCGGTAGCATAATTGCCAGAGAGCGTGCTGCTGGTGATGAGGAGAGTGGCGCTCGTCTCATTGAAAATGCCGCCGCCCAGGCCGGCTCCAGCGCCGCCACCGCCCGAACTTCCACTTATATCGTTTCCCCCATTTCCTCCAACAGCTTGGTTGCCAGAAAGCGCGCTCAGCGAGACAGTCAATGTGCCAGCGTTATAAATGCCGCCGCCAAAGCTGCCGTTGCCACCCCCAGTTAGCCACATCCCATCTGCCCCGGGCGTGCCCTGGGCCAGGTTGCTAGAAATGATGGTGTGGATAATGGTCAAATTGCCGCTGTTAGATACACCGCCGCCGCGGTCATACGGTGAGGTTCCATTGGCATTGCCGCCCGTGATGGTAAACCCATCCAGCATAGCCGTCGTACCGCTGTTGACGGTGACGACATTGTAGGAATTGTCGGCGGTTAGTCCGACCGTGCCAATGTCGCCGCTTAGGAGGGTAGGGTGGGCAATCCAATCTCGTTGGGTGAGGAGGGTTTCTGTGCCTGCAAAGCCGCCATAGAGGCTCACCCCATCCGTAAGCTGGAATGAGATCGTGCGGTCACTCCCTGCGGTTGGCTTGTAGGTGCCCTCGGCCACCCAGATTTCGTCGCCAGAGATAGCCGCGGTCAGCGCCGCTTGCACATTGGTGTAGGCATCCGTCCACGATGCGCCGTTGTTTGCGCCGGTCGCGTCTATATTCACATAGATAACGCTAGCAGCGTAAGCGGTTGTAACCGTCATGCGAGACGGGGGCAGAGGCCCAAGCCCCACCATCCACGACAGCGCCAGAGTCACAATCAGCGCCATGCGAAAAATCCGTTCAAATTTCCGTGATTTCATGTCTATCCTCCTTGCCTTTATCAGATGATGTAGGGGCCAAGTTTCATTGTTTGTAGGTTGCTCCATCGTAGATTTTTGCACTGGCAGAGGGGGGGCTGCTCTGTGCAATCAAATACTACTTTACCATAAAAAGGCGTTAAAAAGTTGTTTAAATTCCGTTAATGCTAAATAGCGTTCAGAGAGATTTCGCCAGAGTGTGTATTGCTATTAACTCTAGTCGTTGGGGGGATGTTAAAAGTGTCGTGGCTAGATGTCTATACGGGTCAAAACCTGTGCAAATGAGCCAACTTTTGTCGTTAGGGCTGCCCGCTGGGCGACCCGCCTAATTTTTTGCCCCTGCATGACGGCCTTGGCGTTAAAAAGGAGTAACTACTCAGCCGTTACACAGAGTTGCACGGAGAACTCACAGAGGAGCACAGAGAAGAAAAGAAAAAAACTCTGTGTGGCTCTGCGCTTCCTCTGTGAATCTCTGTGACCTGAGTAGTTACAAAAAGGATTTATTCACGGGCTGGGGAGCGAGAATTGCTTTTTTAGCGCGCGGGCAAGCTGCAGTTCTGGCGCGGCGCCCAGCCGTTCAAAGATGGGGATACACTGGTCAAGCAAGGCCATGCCGGCCTGGTCCTGGTTTTGCTTGGCTTTCACTTGGGCCAGGGCCAATTGGCTGCGCGCGCTTTCGTATTCTTGGCCTACCTGTTGCAAAATGGCAATGCTTTCTTCAAGGTGTATGGCGGCCTGTTGGGGCTGGTCTTGGGCGGCGGCAGTTTCTCCCAGCACGCGCAGCGCGCTGCCTTCTTCGCCGCGCATGCTCAATTCACGCGCCAACGCCAGAGCCTGTTGGCCGTGTTCTTGGGCCTCTGGCAGGTCGCCGGCGCATAATGCGGCCTCGGCCAGGTGGCGTTGCATTTCCGGCAGAAAATCGCGCGACTTGGCTTGATTAAAATAGTCTTGGCTGGCGCGCAGGCGCTGGCGCGCTGCATCAATTTGGCGTCGGCGGACAAAGGCCGCGCCTAGGTTCATGTTGAAAATGCCAAACACCCACGGCGAGCCGCCAATGGTTTCCAAGGCGCGCAACCCGCTTTGGTAAAACATCAGCGCCTCATCCAGCCGCCCCTGATTGAGCATGATGCCGCCCAGGTTGTTATCGGTCGTTGCCCGATGATAAGTATCGCCAAGCTGATCATAGATTTCGCGCGCCTGGCAATAGTGCTGCTCGGCTTCTTGCCAGCGGCCAATGTTGAAGCAGGCGTTGGCGATCTGGTTGTGCGCGGCGGCTTGCCCGTTAAGGTCACCCGCGCGCTGGTACAGGTCCAGGCAGCGCTCAAAGTGTTCGATGGCAATGGCCCCATGCCCGCGCAGCCGGGTGATGTGCCCCAGCAGATTGTATGCGCCAGCCAGGGTGCTTTGCTGGCTCAGTTTTTCGGCAATGCGCAACCCTTGCTGGCATTCCTCCAGCGCGGCATCATAATTGCCCTGGCGAGTGTGGATCAACCCGGCCATCAGCAGCAGCTCGGCGGCCTGGGCCGTTTCTCGTCCTTCTAGCACAAACAGTCCCTTTTGAACCCATTCCAGGGCAGTGGGATATTCGCCGCGCAACTCGTGCGAGCGGGCCAGCCAGCGGCAGGCCCTGGCCTGGGTGTCGAGGTCGCCATGGGCAGCCGCCAGCGAAAGCGCCGTGTCGAGGTGCGGTTTGGCCTGGTTGTATTGGCCGGTGATGGTCAGCAGTTCGCCCAAGGTGACGTGAATGGCCTGCCGCTCTTGAGCAGTTTGGGCCGGGTCAAGGCGCTGGGCGCTTTGGAGCGCTTGTTGCAAGTGTGCGATGGCCTGGTTGTTGGCAAATTGCGCGGCGGCTTGTTCGCCGGCCAACCGGGCATAGAGAAATTCTTGCTCGGCATTGAGGGCCTTGCCATAATGGTGGGCCAGGTCGGCATAGTAAGGCTTGAGATCAGAAGCGTGGGCCTGCTCGATGGCGGCCCCGGCCAGCGCGTGCAACTCTTTCAAGCGAGCCTGAAGTTGCATGTCATACGCGGCATCTCTGAGCAGGGTATACCTGAACACATAGCGCAACTCGTTGAGGGCCACCCAGATCATCTCGGCTTCGGCCTGCTTTACCCTGACTGGCGCTTCGGGATCGCCGCGCAGCATATAAGACAAGGTGCGCACTTCAAACTCTATACCTAACACGGCGGCTGTTTGCACGGCGGCCTTGACCCGCGCCGCCAGCCGGTCGAGGCGGGCGATTAACACGGCATTGATGCTGGCGGGCACTTGAACTTCTTCATGCTCAAGTGTCCACCGGTTGTCTTCCAGCCGCACCGCGCCGCGCTCGCGCAAGTCTAGGGCCAACTGCTCTACAAACAGGGGGTTGCCGTTGGTTTTTTCAGTGAGAAAGCGCGCTAACTCTACGGCAATAGTATTGCCCAACACTTGAGCGGCCATGACGCGAATGCCCGCCGGCGACAGCGTGTTCAAATCTATGGCTTGCTGTGGAATATCTGCATCCAGGCCAATGTCAAAGCGGCTACCGTCATCTTGGTAGCGGCCAGTGAGCAGCACGGCGACGGGATAACCCTCTATATTCCTGGTTAGCACTTTGACCAGCTCGTGTGAATCGCTATCTAGCCAGTGCGCGTCTTCGATGTGCACAATCACGGGTTGGCGCAAGCTCTCCACCTTGACGAGCGTTTTAAAGGCCGTGAGTGTGTTTTCAAAGCGCAGCTTGGGTTCCAAATGCTCGTACAGCGATTTTTCCCAATGCAGGCCCACCAATGCCCCCAACATGGAACGCATCCAATCCAACTCGTCGTAGAGTTCTTGTTCGCCAAGCGATTGCACCCAAGCCAGCAGCTCGTTCAGCTTTCTGTTAAAGCGGGCTTTATTGCCTTCTTCTGGGCTATCTGCATATTGATCAAAGTACTTGCGCAACAAGTGCTTGAAGGGGTTGAGCGACTGGCGCAGGATTTGTTCGGCGGGGCAGGTGAGCCATTTCAAGTCTGAATTGAGATTTGACAGTTGCTTTTGCAATTCGTACACCAGCCGGCTTTTGCCCACGCCGGCCTCGCCGTAAACATATATCAGGCCGGCAAAGCTGCCTTTAAAGATGGGCTGGGCGAATTGAACCAGTTGTTGCAACTCTGTTTCTCGCCCGACCAGCGCGCCTGTGAACAAGGCCCCTTCGGCGGCTTGCCTTTTGCCTACCAGCGAGGCTACCGGCACAGGCTCGGTTTTGCCTTTGACGTGGATGGGTTCTAGCGTTTCCCAAATAAAATCGTTGGCGGTGGCCTTTTGAACTCGCTGGCTGACCAGTATGTCACCGTCGGGAATGGCGTGCTGCATCAAGCGCGCGGCCAGGTTCACCTCGTCTCCCAAAGCGCCATAGGTGCGGCGCATCAGGCCGCCATAAGAGCCGGTGCGCATTGTGCCCTGGCTGATGCCGATTTGCACCTGGTTGATATAGTCCAATTCGGCAGGCGGAGAACCAAGCTCTAGCGCAGCGCCGACCGCCCGGCGGGCATCGTCTTCATGGGCGACTGGAGCCCCAAAAGCAATGTAGAGATAGCTGCGTTTCTCGCCGATGGTCAATTGAATGAATGTGCCTTCATAGTGCGCCACCACACTTTGCACCCAGTGGATATAGGCATCGAGCTTGGTCGTTGCATCTTGGTCATTATCATAGTCAATGCCGGCAAAGCGCAAAAAGAGTGCTACGCATGGCCGCAACTCGGTCAGAAACTCGCCCAACCCTTCGGTCAGCCGCTCATAGACAGCCGGCACCAGCCAGGGGCGCATCTGTGCCTCAGACAGGGCCGCTGGGGGCAAGGCCGGCCAGGGGGTTGGCTCGATGGTGGCGAGCAATTTGTCAACAACTGCAAAGCGTTCCTGCGTGTCGGGAGCAACCCGCCATTCGGTCACACCTAACCCACCTAACTGCGTTTCACCTAATTGCCCCGCAGACAAAAGTTCGAGCGTTGGTGAGTCTATTAAAACCTCGCCTCGCTTGGCCAGGCTTTCGCCAGTCGCCATGCGTATCAATGTTTGGCCTGCCAGCACATCCATCAACTGGATATTCTCATTACCTACCAGGAAGCGACGGGCCGGCCCGCTGGCCACGGCGACCTTGACGGTCAGGGTTACTCTTTCTGGCTCTGGGAGCATAACGGCCGCAAATTGCCGCATGGCCTGCTGCATTCCCAACGCGCAGGCCACAGCGCGCAGCGGCGCGGCGGGCGGAGCAGGTGCATCCGGCAGTTGCTCATCGAACCAACACGTGATGGCATCTCCGCTAAAGCCCAGGACACTGCCACCATAGCTGTCCACTTGCGCAATGAGGGCGTCATAGACCAGGTTCAGTTGGCGGGTCAGCTCTTCAATGCCGCGCCGGGGTCCAAGGGCTTTGGTCAGCGCTTCGGTGAGGGGGGTAAAGCCAGAAATATCGGCAAACAGGGCAGCGCCGCCGGTTCGTTCGGGGAGCAGCTTGCCTTGGGCCAGAGCGTGCCGCCGGTCTATGGGAATATATACGCATAAAGCAGAAAGGGGGGAGCTATCTTTGCTCATGGCAGAGTCATTGTTCCCCGCGCGCAATTTGCTCGATGACCAGATTCAGATCCATGGCCCGGCCGCGTTCAAGGGCTGCGGCCAATTCATTGGCCGGCAGCGCGGTTTGCAGAGTTGCCAAGAGCGGCTCCATAAGCGCCTCTCGCTCTCGGTCGCGCAGGGGGTACGCCTGCGCCAGGCCAAGATATTCTGCCGCGTGGGCATATTCTCCATTCAGTAGCCGCAGCTCGGCCATTCCTACGATGACATTGATCATATAGGGAGCTGCGCCAATCGCTTGTATCTCTGGCAATGACTGCCGGAAATACTGACGGGCAGCTTGAGGCTGGCCCAGCCGAGTGCTGATATAGCCAAGGCTAGGGAGGCAGATGGAAACAAGTTCGCGGTCGCCGATTTCTTGGGCCATAGATAATCCGGCCTGGGTATGCTGAAAAGCGCCTGGATAATCTTGTCGCCAATAGGCCACCAGGCCCAGATTGCACAGGCAATTGGCAATGCCCCAGCGATTGCCAAATTCCTCATAAATAGCCAGGCTGTCTTGATAGTGGCTGGCTGCCTTGGCATAGTTGCGTTGTTCGTACACCAGATTGCCCATATTGAGCAAGCAGGTGGCCACCGAGAGGCGTTGCCCGATTTCCTGAAAAATCGCCCGGCTTTCCTCCAGGTATTGTAGCGAGCCGGCGTCGTCTGGCTGATATTGAGAGGCCCCCATCAATGCGGTGGCCAGGGCGGCCGGCTGGCCTGATGCGCGCGCCAGCGCCAAACACTCTTGAGATAAAGCGCAAGCTTGATCTCGATCGCCTTGTACCTGGGCCAGCCAGCTCAGTTTGTTTAGCGCGCCAGAAGCGGTGACCAGGTCGTTTAGCTCGCGCGCCAGGGCCAGCCCTGGCAACAAATATTCTCGCGCTGCCGCGTAATCGCCCAACTTGTCACAAAAGCTGCCCAGGCGCACCAATAGAACAGCGCGTTCGGCGCGCCCGGTTTCGGGCGTAAGCTCTAGCGCGCGCTTGGTGGCTGCCAGCGCTTCTTTGAAGGCGCTAGTTTGCCCCAGAGCCTCGCCAAGCAAAGCGGCGTAATGGCGCTCACGTTCTACGTCTTGGGCTTTGCCATAGTGATACGCCAGGTCCGCGTAATACGGCGACAGATTGGCCGCATAGAGGTGCTCGATGGCCGCGCCGGCCAGGGCATGCAGTTGGCATAATTGGGCATGCAATTGCATGGTGTAGGCGGCGTCTCGCAACAAAGCATGCTTAAAGATGTAGCGCATTTCGCTTAACGCCGACCAAACCACCTGGGCTTCGGCCTGTTTGATGCTAACCGACAGCCGCTCATTGTTCTGAAGCATTTGCGATAGCACGCGCACTTGAAATTCTTGGCCCAGCACCGCCGCTGTCTGCACCACTGCCTTAACTTGCGCCGCCAGCCGGTCTAGCCGCGCTACCAGCACGGCGTTGATGCTGGCAGGCACCTCGGCCAATTCTTTTTGTAACACCGTCCATACACCATGCTGGCGGCTCAGGGCTTGGCGTTCTTGCAAATCTAGCACCAGTTGTTCAACGAAAAACGGGTTGCCATTTGTTTTTTCTGCCAGAAAAGTCGCCAGGTCCTTGGCCAGAGCGCCTTGCAGTATTTGTTCGGCTATCGCCTGGCTGCTGGCCGGTGATAGGTCGCCCAGCACAAGGGTGTGTTGGGGCGTTCCCTCTGCCAGGCTCAAGTCAAGCTGGCTGTTGTCCAAAGGCCGGCTGGTCAGCAGTACCATGAATGGATAATCGTTGACGTTTTGGGTCAGGGTTCTAAGCAGGGCGCGCGATTCGGCGTCTAGCCAATGGGCGTCTTCAATGTGCAAAATCACCGCTTGCCGCAGGCTTTCGGCCTTGATCAAGGCTTTGAGCGCTGAAAGCATATTCTCTAGGCGCAGGCCGGGGTCGAGTTGCTCGTAGAGCGATCCTTCCCACTGCAGGTCAACCAACGCGCCCAGCACCGAGCGCGCGCGCGCCAACTCGCTGGCAAGCTGGCCCGAGTTTTTCTCTTTGGACTGCAGGTTGGCGATGAGCGCCTCTAGCACATGAGTAAAGCTGGCCTTGTTGTCTGCGGTCGAGCGCTCTCTGGATTGGGCAAAATAGTGGTTTAGCCAGTATTTGAACGGATGAAGCGGCTGGCGCAAAATGCCCTCGGCCGGGCATGTAAACCACCTCGGCAGCGCGCCGTCTTTCTGAGAGCGGACTAGTCGTTGTTGCAGCTCGTACACCAGGCGGCTTTTGCCTACGCCGGCCTCTCCATAGATGCATACCGCCCCGGCGAACTGGCCTTTAAGAATGGGTTGAGCAAATTGTTCCAATTGCGCCAGCTCAGTTTCTCGCCCCACCAGCGGCCCGCTGTGAAACGCAAGCGGCGTTGTTGGTTCTGCTTGTTGGGCTGCGCCACTCTGCAGGCGAGCAACCGGCACCGCCTCGGCTTTGCCTTTAACGGTTACTGGCGCCAAGGTTTGGCAGTGGAAAGCCGGGCCAAGCGCTTTTTGGATGCGTCGGCTGATCAGCACTGTGCCTGGCGCGGCATGCTGCATAAGGCGCGCCGCCAGATTCACCTCATCGCCCAAGACGCCATAGGTGCGGCGCGTTGTCCCGCCATAGGCGCCTGTTCGCATTAGCCCCTGGCTGAGACCTACTCGCACTGGTTCGATAAAATCTAGATGGGCGGGAGGGCTGCATAATTCCAGTGCGGCCAGAGAGGCTCGCTGCGCATCGTCCTCGTGGGCGATGGGAGCGCCAAAGGCAGCATAGAGATAATTGCCTTTCTCGCCGATAGTGAGCTGGAGCAGCGCGCCATCGTATCGGGCTAGGGTTTGCTGCACCCAATGGATATAGACATCCAGTTTTTGCCCCGCCATTTGATCATTGTCATAGTCAATCCCACCAAAGTTCAAGAACAAGGCTGCCACAGGTCGCAGTTCTAGCAAAGACTCGCCCAACCCTTCGCGCAGCCGCTCATAGACAGCCGGTAATAGCCAGGGGCGCAGTTGCGCTTGCGCCAGCGGCTTGGTTAGTGGGGGCCAGGGGCTTGGCTCAACCGGCAACGACAATTCATCGAAAACACTGAAACTTGCGTTAGGCTCTTGAAGCGCGCGCCAGCGGGGGGCGGCCCCTTTTTCTCTCAATAGGGTGGTGGTGGGCGCATCTACAATCACTTGGCCTTTGCCGGCCAGTTGCTCGGCAATGGCCATGCGCGCCAGCGTGGCTCCTGCTACAACGTCCATCAGTTGGATGGTGGGATCACCCACAATAAAGCGGAGGGCTGGCCCGTTGGCCACGGCAATCTTGACAGCCAATGCAACGGTATTTTGCCCTGGGAGCATAACAGCCGCAAATTGTTGCATGGCCTGCTGCATTCCCAAAGCGCAAGCCACGGCGCGCAGCGGCGCGGCGGGTGGAGCGGCGGGCAGCAGTTGCTCATCGAACCAACACGTGATGGCATCTCCGCTAAAGCCCAGGACACTGCCACCATAGCGGTCCACTTGCGCAATGAGGGCATCGTAGACCAGGTTGAGTTGGCGGGTCAGCTCTTCAATGCCGCGCCGGGGGCCAAGGGCTTTGGTCAGCGCGTCGGTGAGGGGGGTAAAGCCAGAAATATCGGCAAACAGGGCAGCGCCAGCGGTTCGTTCGGGGAGCAGCTTGCCTTGGGCCAGAGCATGCCGCCGATCTATGGGAATATATACGCTGGTTTGCTCTAGTGGGGAGTGATTATCCATAAACATAAGCCTGATAGCCCCAATTGCTATCCTTCTTTTCTGATTTGTTTAACTTTTTGTTGAAGCTGCTGAAAATATTCGGTTTCGGTAATCTCGGCCACTTCGCGCGTCCGCTTGGCTTCGTCAATTTGTATGCGGAGCTGTTGTAACTCTTGCTTCAGGCGCTGTTCGCGCGCCACGACTTCGTTGGCCATACGCTGGAAGACCCGCGCCAGTTGTCCCAACTCGTCGGTGCGGCGGCAGACCTCATCCAGGCTGCGCGGGTCATACATGCCGGCTTCAAGCGCGGCAGCGGCGGCGGTCAGGCGGCTCATTTGCTGGATGTATATAAAGTCTTGGGCCATGTCTCGCACCCGGCCCCTGAGGTGGCGATTGAGGACGCGGATAATCCCGCGCGCCACTTCGGGTTGATTGTCCATCAGCGCGTAGAAAGAAGCTTGATCGAGACGGAACAGGTGGGTAAGCTCGGTGGCTGTCACAGAAGCCAGGCGAGGTTGCTCATCTAGCACGGCCATTTCGCCAAACACGTCTGCCGCGCCCAAATAGTTCAAGAGCATTTCTCCATCGTGCACGCGCACCCGTCCTTCGACGATGATGTACATGCTGTCGCCGCAGTCGCCTTTGCTGAAAACCGTCTCTTCAGCCTGGAGTTCGAGTGGTTGAAGCAGGTCGGCAACTTGCGATAAAATGTCGTCGGGCGTCTCTGCAAAGATGCTCACTGACCTGAGAATAGCGATTTTTTCAGCGGTTGAAAGCATGTTACCTTCTCCTTTTTTAATAGCTAGATGGGTGCGCTGGCTTGAAGCCTGGCAAGCTGCCAGCAATTGCGCCATGGCCGCAATGTTTTTTTGTTTGCCGGCATCGCGCATCGCCCTGGCGGAAACAGTAAAGTAGCGGTGCGATCTCATCAAGTCTAATTGCCCTTCGCACCATTCTTCGGTGGTGGTAGATATGCCTACCACGGCCAGCTCGGCGCGCAGCGCATTGTTCTTGATCCAAAAGTCTTTTCGCCCCAAGACATCCAGGTCGGCATCGGCCATGATTTTTTCCAGCAACGTGCTGGGAGTCTGGGGGAGCCTGGTAGCCATAATGATGCCGCTGATGACCTGAATTTGTTCTGGGGTGTACCCAAAACGTGGCAGTACCTCAGCCGCGATGCGAACGCCAATTGGCTCATTATCAACATAGTGCTCCACAAAACCCAGGTCATGATAAAATGCAGCCGTGCGCAATAGAAGCAAATCCTCTCCCTGCACGCCTTCGGCGGCTGCCAGCCGCTCCACGGCTGGCACCACGTCGTCGCGGGTATGGGTGATGGCGTGATAAGAGAGGCCAGGGGGCAATTCTTGCTCTAGCCGTTCAAGAGCATAGCGTTTAGCTCGCTCGAAATCAGGTCGGCTCATAAGTTTCCGCTGCCTTGCAAAAATCGGCGCTTTCCCTGGTGTTATTATGCTGTGGTGTTGCAGCCACAAATGCCTCTGTAATTACTGCCATTTCGCTTAAAAATCCGGGCTAATCCGAGATTCCGGTTGTATTCAAAAATGCACTAAAATGGACATTTCTTTAGACTCATTCAGCACATCGTTCGCGCTTTTGTTCCGGGTGAACGACATTTTGGAAACGACCTGTGCAAATTCATACTCGATTTGCTCACAAAAGCAAGGCCAATTTGAAAAAGCCTGAAAAATTTAAGCGAAATGACAGTAATTAATTATACCACAAGGCAATTTTGTTAGGGATAGGAGTGATAGTATAATCAAGCTGTACATTGGCAAGAGAACTAGGCGAGTCGCTGCGCGATCCACCTCATTTGCGCAGGTTTTGACCTATATGGATATTTAGTACGCCAGATGGAGGATTTTAATGCAAGACATTTATGATTATATTGACCAGCATGCCGATGTGTATGTAGAACGATTGCAAGCCCTGTGCCGGCAGCCCAGCATTGCGGCCCAGAATGTGGGAATGATAGAGGCCGCCGAGCAGGTAGGGGCGCTGCTGCGCCAGCTCGGCGCCGAGGTGCAGCTTTTGGATTCAGGTGGATTTCCGTTGGTGTTTGGCTTGTTGACGGGCCTAGTTCCCAAGACGCTGGCTTTTTATGATCATTATGATGTTCAACCGCCAGAACCGCTGGATTTGTGGCAGAGTCCGCCCTTTTCTGCCCAGATTCGCGCCGGGCGTATCTGGGCGCGCGGGGTGGCCGACAATAAGGGGAATTTGGTCGCGCGCCTTTGCGCTGTAGAGGCCTTTCAGCAAGTGCGAGGGCAGCTGCCGGTGCATATCAAGTTCATTGTCGAGGGTGAAGAGGAAATTGGCAGCCCCAGCCTGCCCTCCGTTGCCGAGGCTTACGCCGACCTATTGGACGCCGATGGGTGTATTTGGGAAGCGGGCTACAAAGACCCCAGTGGGCGGCCTGCCATTTACCTGGGTGTCAAGGGCGATTGTTATGTTGAGCTGAGCGTGACCGGCGCAAGTTCAGATTTACATTCCAGTTGGGGCACAGTGGTGCCCAATCCAATCTGGCGCTTGGTCTGGGCATTGAATAGCCTAAAAGACCATCAAGAGCGCATCCTTATCCCTGGCTTTTACGATGCCGTGCGCCAGCCAAGCCCTATGGAAATTGACGCGCTGGAGCAGATGCATTTTGACGAGCAAGGCGAGCGCCGGCAAATGGGATTGGATGGATTTTTGTGCGGGTTGACGGGCTTGCCCTTGCTGACCAAGCATATATTTCAGCCCACTTGTACGATCTGTGGCATTGGCGGCGGCTATCAGGGGACAGGGCTCAAGACCGTGCTGCCGAATCAAGCCAAGGCCAAACTAGACCTGCGCCTGGTGCCAGACCAGGACCCCCACCAGGTTTATGATGGCTTGTGCCAACATTTGAATGCGCACGGCTGGGGCGACCTCAAGGTAGAATTGCTCTCGGCCAGCTATCCTGCCCGAACCCCGATGGCAGACCCATTGGCGATGATGGTGATCGAGACCGCGCGCCAGGTTTATGGCTTTGAGCCGGTGGTCTATCCTATTGTGCCAGGTTCTGGCCCGATGTACGACCTGTGCCACCGCCCACGCTTGGCCAGGGGCAAGCCTGCCATTCCGGCAGTGTCTATTGGTGTGGGCAATTCAGAATCCAATAATCACGCGCCCAATGAAAATATTGTGATTGAGGATTATATCCAGGGCATCAAGCACATTGCGGCTGTTCTAGACCGCTATGCGGCTATCTAGGCGGGTCGACTTCGCCGACCCGAAGCAGTTTCGGGCAAAGCCCGAAACTGCGCCCCAGATAACGAGGTTAAACTTGACTCATTTGTACAGATTTTGGGTCATATAGATGTCTAGCTTTGCCCCTTGTGATGTTGCTCTTTATGATGCGCGCGCGTTGCTTGGCCGGAAGAAAAGTAAGCGCCTTGTTCAGCATCAGCGCGCGGCAAGGTTGCTTTAGGCAGACAATTTGTTCCTCCAACCAATCGGCGGTTAGAATGGGATAATATCTTCCCAACGTCTTGAGTCCCCACCCAACGCCTTTGATGGCGTCGGTTTCTTGTTCTGTAAACATCGGCTCCAGAAAGTCCAGCAGCTTTTTTGCGCGGTGTGCAAGCTCTAGCTCTCCGCGCGAGCGTTTGGCCCAAAAGTGAACCGCCACTCCCACTGTGCGGCGCACCCAGCGGTTGTCATCAATCCGCCAGGGAGCGATCAGTTTGAGTGTTGCTTCAAAGGCATCTACCAGGGCAGGGCCAGGCACGCGCTCGCCCAAGATGTCGGTGGCATACCACACATCGGCCGCAATGATAAATTGCCGGCAGCGCTCCAGGCTGCCGGCAGGGTCGCGGCCCAGTTGCTTGCGCAACGCGCTGGCTATGACCACCCAGCCTCCTTCTGTTTTGGCGGCGGCAATGTGCTCCATAAACGCGTTGGCTGGCGACAAATCTCCCATCCCAACAGGCGCGCCAATATGATCTAGCATGGCAAAGGGCGTGCGGGCTGCCAGCACCGGGGCCAATAGCGTGTAAGCTTGGACAAGTTGATTGGCTTGGGCAAGGGCGGCAACACGGCCGCCCAATTCTTTGGCTTCTTGGGTTTTCATGGGTTGCCTTTACTCGGTTACCTTCATCTCTAGCGGCGCGCGCGTGGTTGTATCGGTCGGGTTGTAATAATCATAGGCGCTAGAGGGCGGCGTTTGCGCCCGCATTGGAAAGCGCGCCCGCAGCCGGTAGCTAAAGCGCAAGGGCGCTTTAGCGGTAAAATCCTCCAGGTAGATGATGATCTGCCGCCCCGCCAACTCGTAACGCGCAATGGTTCCCAGCTCCACCAGCTGGCTCAGGTCCTCAGTCAGTACGCTAAAGCCGGGTGGCACACCCAGGTCAACGATCGCCATTGTGACCGTGCCTGGCGTGTTGAGCCGCACATTCACGTTTACCCCCACCTCATCATTGACGGCAAGCTGGGTGCGGTCATAATTCACGTCAATCGTCAAAAGTTCGCCCACCAATTCAGTCGGAGCCACCTGGTCCCAGGGCAGGTAATAGCGGGTGGTCACCTGGTACATCACGCTTGGCGTGCCGCCGCCCTCCACCTCGATTTGCACGCGATTCTCACCGCTGGATGCAAAACCGCTGTTAAAGCTGACCATGTGCACCACATCAGCGTTGGTCTGGTCAATCGTTATTTGCTGCGTTTGCTCCTTGTTCAGGCTCACGCGGAATGTGGCTGAGCCTTCTGCCTTGCCGCTTTTTTCATTTGCCAGCAGCAGCGTCTTGAGCGAGAGGATGGTGGCCTGGGTGGTGCCCCAGGTGCCCCAGGCGTCTTTGCCTTGCACCAGGTAAGCCAGCGCCCCGGTTGTGGCTTGTGGGTGCATACTGGCGCGCATAAAGGCATAGGCGGCTAGCGCGGTTGTTTCCAGGTTGCCGCCCTGGCCGCTGGCGCCCATGAAGGAAGCCCCGCTCATTTGCCAGTAGGTTGTATCACCATCATCTGTGCGCAGCTCGTGCAGTTGGTCGAGCACTGCCTTTGTCATCGAATCATTAGGATCGTAGGCCGCCAGCGCATTAGCTGCCAGGGCCAGTGTGTAGGCATCCTTTTCCTGCGACACAAATTCGCGGATATAGCTGATGGCCTTGGCTACCTGAGGCGTGTCTTTGTAACCGGCCTCGATCAGCGCCCAGGCCACATAGGCGGTTGAACCCAGCGTGCCTTGCCCGGCGCGGTAATCAGGGTCTTGCCAGGCGCCGTCGGCCTTTTGCTGGCTGAAAAGCCACTTGGCGGTGCGCTCAATGATAGCCGGGTCTACCGGGTAGACTTGGGCCATGTCGTTGAATTCCATCAGCCCATAAGCGCTGAGAAAAATCTTGGCCGGGGGGCTGCCCATGAGTGAAAAGCCGCCGCCGTCTACCTCAAAGGTCAGCAAGCGTTGATAGCCGGTGCCCACATACTTTTCGGCCTGCATTTGCAGTTCGGGGTTGGCCTGGCCGGTGGTCTGCATATAATTCAACACCAGAATATTGGGGTACGTCACCGACGTACTCTGTTCAAATCAGCCATACGGTAGGCGCAATATCTTTTCCAGCCCCTCTACCACCTGGGCCATCACGCCCGGATAGATTTTAACCTCAACATAGGCTGTTTCTGGCACAGCCTGGGGCGGGAACCGGACGCTCAGCTCTTTGTTTTCGCGCAGCCAGTCGCTCTCGGTTGTGAGCATTTCCTTGCCGTTTGGCGCCACGTTCACCTCGCGGCGGATGGCATCGCTCATTTTCTCACCCCAGGCGGTCACCTGGAAACCCTGGCGGCCAAATTTCAAAACGCGGATGGGGAAATAGACCACCTCCACATCGTTTGAGGCGATGGTTAGCGTTTGCTCTGCTTCACCTGTCAGCTCGAACCACGGCTCGGGTTGGACTACCAGGCGCACTTGCTGGGGCTGGGGTAGATAGTTGTACACGGCAACAGGGAGGCTGATTTCATCATCTTGCGTCAACGCCACGGGCAGGTCAATATCAACAAAGAAATCCTGAAAGACGCGGATGCCGCGCGTGGTAAAACCCAGCCGCCCGTCTTGCGAGGAGGCCAGCGCCGTCAGCCGCCAGGTGGTGATACTATCGGCCATGGCGATTTGCAACGAGGCCGCGCCCTCTTTATCGGTGACGATTTCAGGCGCCCAAAAGAGCGTTTCTGGAAAGTATTGGCGCAGGCGCGGCGCATCAGTGCTGGCTGCCTGGTCAGTATCTGTGCGCCCCTTTTCCAAGGCAAGCGGCTCCGGTGTTGGCATACCCAGTGACATCACTGGCGCACCCATCATTGGTGCCACGGCCCCCCCACCGGCTCCAATGAGTAAAAGCGGCAGAATGGCAATGGCTGGAAAAGCCATAATTGATCCGACCACGGTGGTTACTATCCCGGCAAAAATACGCTGCTGCGACCAGCGCATTTGCCCAAAGAGTAAATATGCGCCTGGGATGAGCAAATAGGCTGCAAGCCCAACGATAATCAGCGCTTCGTCAGGTTCGCCTTTTCGGTTTGAGACCAGAATCAGCAGATAGAGGAATACGGGCCAGGCCAGGGTGATCAGAGAGAACAACTTGTCGGCCGGGTTGCCCTTGACCCAGGCATAACCTACAAAGACCAGCATCCCCAGCCCCAACACACCTGCCAGCAAAAGAAGAATTGTTTCCATGCCGGGATAAAAGTTTCCTCGCCCTAAAATCAAGCTGCCAGTCAGCAGACAGACTGCAAACAGCAAGATGGCCGAGGCGATGGCCAACCGCACCAGCGAGCGTTTGATGACCCCCGATTTCCACAGGGCGACAATCACCACGGCCCACAGCGCCAGCGGCACCAGGATCATTCCGATGGCTGCCGCGCTGCCGATGCGGACATAATCTCTGCGCTGTGCTGTGTCCACCGCCGCCATCTTGAGTTGGCGCGAGTTGACCGGCTGTAGAGCTGCCTGTAGCGCAGTACCGGCCCAGGTGGCTTTGGCAGCATCATCTTGCGCCAGCCTGACGGCCTCATCGGGAATTGCGGCGGGAAGCTCAAAACCTTTGATTTGGTAAAATGGCTCTAACAACTCTTGTTCGAGCATAAAGTACAGCTTGGCAAAGCCTGGGTCTTGACGCTGCAAAGCAAAGACCGATTCATCCACAATCGCCACGCCCAGCGCCGCCTGCACGCCTGCGCCCGTTTGCTTGGCGTCAGTGGTCTTGAAATTGATGGTTGCCATATCGCCTGGCAGGTATGTATCCTTATCTGCGGTGATGCCGATGGCGATATCGTTGGGCGCATCTACCACTACCACGCGTGTGTCGCGCACGATGGTGCCATCGAGCAATACTTTGTAGGCGTGCAGTTCGAGCGTGCCGTACAAATCGGGACTTGCATCAATCGCAAACTCGGCCTTGCCGCCCGCCACTTGAGCCGAGCGAGTGGAAAGCATTTGCCCGCTCTTGACGATATCCAGGTAAATGCTGCCCGACCCTACCGGCGTAAATGCCGTCAGGTTCATTGTCTCGCCCACCACATAGGCGGCCCGGTCGGCGCGCAAAAGCACGCTGTCGCTGCTACCCTCGGTCTGGAAATCAATCTTGCGCGCAGCCGATAGCCCTGTTTCATCGCTGGCAGTGATGTTGAGCTGATGGGGCGACCCAGCCTGCGGCACAAACGTAAACTGCGCCAGGCCAAATTCTCCGCTGGTCAACTCGGTTGGGCTGCCGCCGTTGACGCCGATTTGCAGCCGGGCCGGCGCGGGGCGGCCATCGGGATACGAAGTGAGAATGTAGACAATGTTTTCAACGCCGGGCTTGAGCTGGCCGCTTTCGGCCACGGCCTCGATGATCAGCGGCTGGGCGGAAATGGGCAGGATTTGGCTGATCTGCTCGGCATGGTTGGCCTGGTCAATCACCGTCACCTCTAGCGCAAATTGCGCCTGGCCCGATTCTAGCCCTGACCCGGCGAAATAATCGGGCAGGTCAAAGGCAAAGGCAAAAGCGCCGTTGTCATCGGTCTGGCCGCGCAGGTCAAGCAACTCGACGCGTTGCACTTGCCATACGCTGCCTACAATTTGCACCTGTCCCCCGGCCACCGGATTGCCAAAGAAATAATCGGCTTGCAGCGTGCCCTGCACACGCTGGCCGGGCAGGTAAAAGCTGCGCTCGGTAGAGACCGTCAGTCCAAACTTGGGCAGCACGTAGGGGCGCACCTCGACCGTTTTCTCGGCCTGAGAGCGAGTTTGCTCGCTCTCGCCGCCGATAGCCACGCTGAGTTTGTAATTGCCCTGGTTCACCAAATCGGCCAGGGTAAAATCGGCTGCGGCAATGCCATAATCGGAAGCGGCGACGCTTTTGCGAAAGACCTTGTTGCCTTTGGAATCCTCTACCAGAAAATCTATGGTTGCGCCGCGCGCCGGGGTCAGGTCAAAGGCGCTCAGGGCCAGCGTGCGCATGTGAATGACCTGGCCTGGCTGGTAGAGGGGCTTGTCGGAGGTGAGCAGCAGGCGATAATCGCGCTGGATGGTCACGGGCTGCTCTACCTGGTCGTGGCCCGCCGCCGAGCGGGTTTCGACCACGAGTTTCACATTGTCGGGCGCGTCAGCCGGCACGTGAAACTGAACAGGCAGGCTGCCGGTGTCATCGGTCTGCCCTTCGTAGAGTGGGATAGTTTGGCCGGCATCGGGCCGCAAGCTCACCTTAACCTGCGCCCCCGCAATGGGCTTGCCCTGACCAAAATCTTGCACCACCACCCGCAGCGAGGCGTCGCTATTGGGGATGAAACGGGTTTGCCCCAAGACGAGTGTTTGTTGCTCGTCTACGCGCGCTGGCATGGTATCTATCCACTTGAGGGCGATAAAGCCAAAAGCCACACACAGGATGACGATCAGGTAAAAGGCAACGGCGAGCCATCGCCTGTTGCGGGCGGCGGGCTTGTTAGGCGATTGGGTTTCCATACGGTTCCTCCTTTGTATCGCTGGCACGGATTTTAAAGGTTACATGCCTTCAGACAGGAAAAAGTTCAGGTTGCATTTAGATTGTGCCACAAAATGTGGATTAATGCCAATTGGTGATATAATCGTAAAATCATAATCGGCCAAAAATGTTGGAGGTCAAGCCATGTTTGAGGAATCATTGTTCCGCGCGGTTGAGCGATTCGCTTCCAAGCTGCAAAGTGTTCCCGATGCGGACCTGGAACGCAAGTGGGCCTGGGGCGCTTATGACGAGGGCATCCGTTTTGCTTTCTTTCGAAGCTATGAAGAATTGCGCGAGTTGGCCGTAAAGGTGGCTGCCGAGCGAGCAGTTGCCGGCCCGCAAATTTCGTCGGCGCAGCGCATCCTGGCACAATATCACCTGGCTTTTCGAGATTTGCAAGCGGCCTTGCTCGGCATAGGAGAAGATGCGGCCGGCCAGGCTCCAGCCGAGGGCGAGTGGCCGCTGAAGCAGGTGGTGGCGCATATCGTCGGCGCTGATGCAGGATTCTTGGTGGGGGCCAAGTACGCGCTGGAGCGAAATCGGCGGGGCGAAGCGCCGGCAGCCCCCACGGAAGAGATGTGGGTTTCGGTTCTGGGCGAGGAAAGTTCTTTCCGGGCCGTGTTGGAAGGCCCGCTGGCAGGCATTCAGGCTTACCATACCGAGTTGCACCAGCGAGTGCTGCGCGAGTTTTCTGGCGTCAGCGAGGACGAACTAAATGCGCCGGCGTTATACTGGGAAGGGTACGAGTTGCCCGTGCGGTTCCGCTTGCACCGTTTTGATTCGCACCTGCGGCAGCACACCATCCAGGTTGACAAGACATTGGCCGGCATTGGTTATTCTCCCAACGAGGCCAAGCGCCTGCTGCGATTGATTTATGCGGCGCTGGCAGAGGTTGAAGGCGCGACGATTGGCGCTTGGGAGATAGGGAGCGCCCTTGTGTCCGATGCGGCCAAGACGATCGCCGCGCGCGCTGACGAGATTGCCAGCTTGTTATAGCCAATGTTCAAGTATCTACACTGCCTCATCTTTTCGCTTGCCCTCTTGACGCTGCTGGTCGCTTGCGACAGCCCGGCAATGCCAACGATACCGCCTACTCTCACGCGCCAGCCGACGCGCGCGCCATCGCCAACCCCGCGGCCCACTCCCACTCCAACCCCAACGGCCACGCCCATCCCCCCGGCTACTTTGCTCATTCAATGGCCGGGGCCGGTTTCGGCCTTGAAGCCAGTTCCCATCCAGGTCAAGCTTGTCCCGCCGTCTGGCGTGGGCATCACGGCAACCATCAGCGCGCAAGTGTATGCGCCGGCAAGCCCAGAGGAAGCCAATGCAAGTGCGCCATTGGAATGGGGGCGTTATGGGCTGAAACCTCAAGGGCGTAACTCGTATAGTGCCGATGAGCCGCTGCGCCTGCCGCTAGAACCGGTGGCGGGCGAGTGGCGCTTGGTTGTGAATGTGCGTTCATCGCTGCAAGTGAGGGGGACGCGCGAGCTGGTTTTTGAGCCGGTCCCTATTCGCTTTCGCGATCTAGGTAGCAGTTTGCCTGCCGGGGCACACATGCGAGTGCCGGAAGATTTTAGAGAGGTGATTGCCGAAGGCGACCAGTGGGCTGGCCGGCGGGTGTGGCGTTATGAGCAAGGCGAGGTGGGGCTATGGTGGGCGCCCGGGCCGGTCGAGCCTTTGCAGCTCGGCGTGGCGCTTGAAATGTTGGCGGCGCTTACCCCTCCCGAAAAACCGGCGCTCTTGCAGAGCTTTGAAAGCGCAGACTGGCAGGGGCACAAAGGTTTTATGTTCTACCAGGATTGGTCCGAGGAGCAATTTAGCGGAGAAAGCGGCCCCGGGCAGGTGCTGGTAGTGCAGGGGGATGACTATTGGCTGTATGCGCTGCGCGCGCGGGCAATCGGCAGCGATGCAATTCCGCCGCTGGCGCTGCAAGTGTGGAGAACTTTTACGAAATGATGATGGGCGTGCCTACCCGCTGGTCGCTTTGCACATAGGCGTCTTGATAGCCGCCAAAGGGATGCACCCAGCGATAAACCCACCGGGCTGCCTCGATGGCGACGTTGACGCAGCCGTGGCTGCGTTGAACGCCAAAATCATTGTGCCAGTAGGTGCCGTGAATGGCGGTGCCGGCCAGGTCAAAAAAAGTGTTCCACGGAACGCCCGGCAGGTCAAAAAAATCGCCCACCAGGGGCGGGCCGCCGGTATATTCTGCGTTGGACATGTGGCGCGAAGGCTGCTTGAGCAGCACCGCCATATCTCCCCTGGGTGTGCCGGTTTCATCGTGTTCAATGCCAGGCGCGATGCGGGTAGTAAACACTTTTCGGTCTCCCTCGTAGCAAGCCAAGATGCACTTGGCCAGGCTTACCTCAATGCGTTTCTTGCCTGCGAAAGGATGGATGGGCGATATTTCCTCAGGTGGAATGCGGCGCATGTCGCGCGCCAACACCCATTGATGGCTGGGCGACGACGGCGGGAAATCATCATAAATTTTATACCAGCCGATGCCGCGCTCGTCTTTTAACGCATCGAGCACGCTATAAACTGTGTTGCCGTAGAGGCGGTACCTTTTCGTGGATTGCAAGCTGGGCTGGGCATAGGCGGCGGTAAAAACCTGCGATACCTCGCCCACAAAACCTCCAGAGGGGGCCGGCACAAAGGGCTGCGGCGGGTAGATGCGCATGGGCTGAATCCAGGCCGAATGAACGTAGCCAAAGTTGGTCTTGTACCACAGGTCGTTGTGGGCGCTAAAGGGCGCGCGCTCCTCGCCGAGGATGATAAAGGCCTGGTCGCGTTGGCGCGTGGCCACCCGCGCCGCCGAAAGGGCGGGCTGCTCGTAAAAGCTGGCGGCATGAATGGCCCGCCCCAGCCATAGCCAGGCATTGGCGTCTTCTGGCTCTGGCGGCGGGGGATAATAGGCGCGCGCGTGCAAAACCGGCGCCAGAGTGGCCGTGGCAGCCGATGCGGCAATCAGTTTAAGCAAAGCGCGGCGCGTCAGGCTCAATGTGAAAACCTCTAATCCTTTTCATCAATGTCTGCTTTCAGATAATACTCCCAATCAGGAAATAGGTCAAAGGATTCCTTTTGAATGTTTTTAGCCGAGGGGGGCAACTGGTCAACATATGGGTCGGCAAAGAACGAGTGGACGAGGTCAACCCCCCAGCCGCAGGCCACAGTGCAGATGGCGGCTATGCTCAGCCCGATGAGAGAGTTGTTCGTGCTGCTTGCTTGACGTTTGATCATGGTTGGGGTGGGGTCAATTCGCCCCGCAGGTTGGTTTGCACGAGTTCTCGGATGGTCTGTGTGGGCAGGTCCTGGCTGAACAGGTAAAACAGCTTGGCCAGGGCAGCTTCGGCCGTCATGTCGTAACCGCTAATCACCCCGGCTTTGGCCAGGGCCGAGCCGGTGGCATACTCGCCCAGGTTCACAGCGCCTTTTAGGCATTGAGAGCAATCTACAATGACGACGCCGCGCTCGGTGGCCGCTTGCAGCGCGGCCAAAAATTGCGGGTTGGTTGGCCCATTGCCCACACCATAGGCCTCAAGCACCAGCCCTTTTAGCGGCGGCTGCAAGAGATTGCTCACCACCTTGGCCGGGATGCCAGGAAAGAGGCGCAGCGCGCCCACTTGCGAATCGCTCAGGGCTTTGACCTCTAGCCCACTGGGCGCGTGGGGCGCCGGCAGCACCAGGCTCCAATTGATGTCAATATCAATCCCCACCGTGCCCAGCGGCGGAAAATTGGGCGAAGCAAAGGCGTGAAAGCCATCGGCATCTACTTTGACCGAGCGGCAGCCGCGCAGCAATTGATCGCCAAAATACAGACACACTTCGGGAATGGCAAAATTGGCCGCCGCCATGATCATCATCACGGTGACCAGGTTGGCCCTGGCGTCGTTGCGCACTTGGCACAATGGAATTTGCGAGCCGGTGAGGATAACGGGTTTGGCAAGGCCCTGCAGCATAAACGGCAGCGCCGAGGCGGTGTAGGCCATGGTATCGGTGCCGTGCAGGACAATAAAGCCATCATATTCGCCATAATGCGCCGCAATATCCTGGGCAATCTTGAGCCAATCATCGGGCGTCATGTTCGAAGAGTCGAGCAGGGGGGTGTATTCGTTGATGGTGTATTCTGGCACCAGCTCATTTTGCAGTTCGGGCATGGCGGCCAGTTGCTCCCTCAGGTAGCCGGGAGCCGGGGCGTAACCATCGGGTGTTTTTCTCATGCCGACGGTGCCACCCGTATAGGCGATGTAAACACTTTTTTTCATGGACATTGTCTTTTACTCAGGGGCCGGCATGGGGATGCCAGCCTTACTATTCTGGTGCGCCTATTATACCACCTGAAACTAGAAAAAAGCGGCTTGTAGGACATGCAGAAAAGGTTATAATAGCGTGCTAGCAATGCTGAGATATAGAGGAAAATTGTTGTTTGGGGTAAAGAGCAGATGAGCCGACCGGTGTGGATGGTGACTGTCATTAAGAAAATGTTCCCAGGGCGTTTTTGGGCGGCCCGGGCGACGCGTTTGCCTTGGGTTGGCAAGCTTGTAGAGAGGTGGTTTTTTGATGGTGACGACCTGATCTTTTTGCCTCAAGACCGGGTCATCCAAATCGGCCAAGCGATTGATTTGCCGGGCGAAATAGTGCTGCCTTCACAGGTGGTAGAATATTTCATTGAAAAAGCAAGCACGCGCTGGATAATGAATACTTGCCTGTGCCGCGATGCCAAGCAGTGCCAAGATTATCCAATTGAGCTGGGCTGTCTTTTTCTGGGAGAGGCGGCCGCCGGCATCAACCCCCGGCTAGGGCGGCCTGTGACCAAAGAAGAGGCCCTGGCGCACGTGCAACGCTGCCGCCAGGCCGGCCTGGTTCACTTGATTGGCCGCAACAAGCTGGATACAGTTTGGCTGGGAGTGGGGCCAGGCGAAAGGTTATTGACCATTTGCCATTGCTGCCCATGCTGTTGCTTGTGGCATGTATTACCCCACACCGCGCCCCACATCAGCGCCAAGATTACGCGCATGCCTGGTGTGACGGTGGCGGTGAATGACGACTGTGTGGGCTGCGGAGCGTGCACGCAGGGATTGTGTTTTGTGGATGCAATACGGATGGTTGATGGGCGAGCTGTCATTGGCGAGGCCTGCAGGGGCTGCGGCCGCTGTGTTGCCGTTTGCCCTAAAAGGGCAATTGGGATTACAATAGAACAGGGAGCGTTTGTGCTAGAGTCAATTGCTCGAATCGGCGCGCGGGTTGATGTTTCATAGGCGTCTTTTTGTTGGAGGGGAGTGGTTGTGGCCGAGTTGATGATTGTAGAGTTGTCGAAATTAAAGCCGGGCCGGATCTTTTACAGCGGGCGGTTGTATGTGGTTGAAGTCATTGGCAGCGCCTCTAAAGCGCGCCCGTGGGATACCCCCCCGGGCACGACCAAGGGCTGTCTTACACTTTCACGCAAGAGCGTGTTGGCGCAGTTCTACCCTGTGCTCGAACATGCCATAGTGCTGCCCCTCCTCAAGCGCAGCGATTTCCTGGCGGAGCGTCACCCCACCGCCTATGGTTTTGAGACCGAAAAAGAGGCGCGCCTGGCAGCTCAGCTAGACAGCGATTTGGTGGCAGGCAGCGGGTTGAGCTTGCAAAAGATGCACCGCCTGGCGGCCTGGGTGTTGGGCGATGGCGCTAACCCCTATCGCATTTACCATTACCGGCAGTCGCGTTTTGCCGAGGCCGAGTATGCAACTTTTTGCGCCAAGCACAAGTGCGTGGAATGTGCCTGGCCTGACGAGCAAACAGAGCACTGGAAGTTTTTGTTTGACTCGAACATTGAATTGCCGCAAGAACCTCAGGGGGGCGCAAAACGTGTCAAAAAATGACACATCAAGAGATGGCGCACAGCGAACTGTCCCCTTGTCCATTTGACCTTGCGAGTCAATCTGGTATACTTTGCCCAAGAAAAGGATGACCCCCTGTTGGAGCGAGTGGGTAAGTTGAAGGGAATTGGTTGATGGGACGGCTTTTACAATCGGGTCAGTTTCTCCAGGGTCGCTACCGCATTCTCTCTTTGCTGGCAAAGGGGGGCATGGGGGCTATTTACTATGCTTGGGACGTTCGCCTTGAAATTCCCGTGGCCATCAAAGAGATGGTTCCCCAGCCAGATTTGGACGAGCATATCCTTGAACAGCTTTGCCAGCAGTTCAAGCAAGAGGCGATGGTTTTGGCGCGCTTGCAACACTCGCATCTGGTTCGGGTCACCGATTTTTTTGAGGAAGGCGAAAATGTCTATCTGGTGATGGACTTTGTGGCGGGCGAAAACCTGGCCGAATTTATCGAGAAAAATGGCGCCTTGCCGGAATCGCAAGGGTTAGCGTTGGTCGGGCAGTTGTTGGACGCTCTGGCTTATTGCCATTCTCAAGGGGTGTTTCACCGCGACATCAAGCCTCAGAATGTCATCATTCGCCCCAATAATCAGGCGGTGCTGGTAGACTTTGGGCTGGTCAAGTTGTGGAATCCCGACGACCCGCATACCAAGACGGCGATGCGGGGTGTGGGAACGGCCGAATATGCCCCGCCGGAACAATACGATGCCAAAGGCAGCCATACCGATGCTCGGACTGATCTTTATAGTGTGGGAGCCTTGTTATATCATATTCTGGTGGGCCAGGCGCCTCCTACCGTCACAATGCGGATTGTAGACCCGCTGGTTATGCCAGCGGCGCGGAAGCTCAACCCCAAGCTGAGCGAGCGAGCGGAAAAGATTGTGCTCAGGGCGATGGAATTGCAGCCCAAAGACCGCTTTCAGACTGCGGAAGAGATGCAGGCAGCGCTGACGGGGCGGCTGCCGCGCCCGGCGGCTGTTTCGGCAGCCCCCCATGACACACGGACCCTCCCATCACCGGCGAGCCAGTTGGCAAAAGAAATGCAGCCGGCCGCTCCAGCCCGACGAAAAACTCTGCCAGTGTGGCTACGGTGGGGGGTAATAGTTGTGGCAGTATTGGTTGTGGGATTGGTCGTGCTAAGAGCATTAACCGAGGCAAGGGCAAGCTGGCAGGCCACGGCCACGCCCACAGCCAGCCCAACGGCTGTTTTGACCATTGCTCCGACTGTAACAGACAAGCCAACCTCGACTCGCACTTCAGCGCCTTCCAGCACGCCTACGCTGACGCCTACCAACACGCCTACGCCAACTGTCACCCTAACACCCACGCGCGCATTTACGCCTCGCACGCCTACTTTTACGCCTCGCCCACCTACTTTTACGCCCATCCCGCCAACCAACGAACCGCGGCCAACCAACGAACCGCCGCCGCCAACCAACGAACCGCCGCCGCCGGAGCCAACCAGCGAGCCGCCACCCTAAATTAATCCGCGAATTCACGCGAATCGCCACAGATATATTGGGAAAATCAGATATAGTCGAGGTTTTGTCTAGTCTAATAGTTTGGGGATGATTTGAAAATGGGAGAGTGTTGAATGCAATGGGGTCGTGTTAGCAAAATGTTTTTTGTGTGCATAGCGTTGGTGATGCTGGGCTGGCTGCCTGCCTATGGGGCGCAAGGGTCTGAGCCTATCCAGCCAAGCGCCGCCATCGTGAGGCCACAGGTGGCGGCCTTGGGTTTGGGAGAAAATCAGCGGGCGGCTTTGGCCGACCCCTATGTGGTTTTGGTTAGCCCGCCGCGCAATGCGCTGGCGGTTTCACCGGTGGCAAGCATCAAGACTACCTTTAGCGAAGCGATAAGCGTGACCACCCTTACCACGCGGACAGTTGTAGCCCACGGCGCGCAGACCGGGCGGCTGACTGCTACGCTTGCTTATGCCGACGCTACTTTTACTGCCATTCTTACCCCTGCGGCCCATTTCAAGCCCGGTGAAGTGGTGTGGACCAGCGTCACCAGCGATGTGCAGAATGTTGCCGGGCAACCCATCACCCCCACCGTCTGGCAGTTTACGGCCAAAGCGGCAATAGCGGGCGGTGTCTTTGCAGGCCAGTATGTGCATGGGGTGGGTTCCGGTCCGCGGTCAATAGCGGCAGGCGACCTGGATGGAGACGGCGACCTGGATTTGGTCACCAGCAATTATGATAGCGACAATGTCACAGTGTTGTACAATGACGGGAACTATATTTTCACCCCATCCAATACTTCAACTGTTGGGGATGGGCCAAACGCTGTCGCAACAGGCGATCTAGATGAGGATGGCGACCTGGATTTGGTCGTGGTGAGAAACGGCGCCAGCAATAATATAACTGTGTTATTCAACCAGGGGAACGGGACCTTTGCTCCCGCGACCTATTGCACTGCGAGCGGCGACCTGCGCCACGTCGCCTTGGGCGATGTTGATGGCGATGGCGACCTGGATATGATTGTGGTTGATTATGCTAGCACTAACCTTTCGGTCTTGTTCAATACTGGCAGCGGCTCTTTTGGCCCGCCAGCGACCCATACCGTGACGAACAAGCCGCGTTGGGTGGCGGTGGGTGATTTGGACAACGACGGCGATTTGGACCTGGCCGCTGTCAGTGATCGCCCTAATACCAACAACATTTCTATGTTGCGCAACCTTGGCGGCGGCGCTTTTGCCGCAAGCGTATATTTGGGTGTAACGGGCAAGCCCCTTTCAATCAGCGTAGGCGATCTGGATGCGGATGGCGACCTGGATCTGGCTGTTAGCGGCGAAAACACTACCAGCACAGTCTCGATTTTTCGCAACAATGGCAGTGGCGCTTTTGATCCAGCCGTGGACTATACGGTGGGCGCAAGTCCACGCCAGGTGACGGCGGGCGATTTGGATGGAGATGGCGATTTAGACCTGGCTACCGCCAATTATACCCCTGGCACTGCCTCGGTGATGCGCAATGAGGGGGGCGGCAACTTTGCCGATCCAGTGACCTATGGGGTCCAAGGCGGCCCAAGCTCGCTGGTGATGGGCGACCTGGACACGGATGGCGACCTGGATTTGGCTGTTGCTAACTCGTCGAGCAATACGGTTTCAATATTGTACAATAACCGCCCGCCTGACACGCCGCACACTCCCACCCCGGCCAATGGCGTAACGAACATTCCCTGTGCGCCGACTCTCTCTTGGGAGTGTGACGACCCCGATCCTGGCGATGGGCTGACTTTTACCGTGGCTTTTGGGACCAGCGCCTCGCCGCCGATTGTGGCTCAGAATGTCACGACCACTACTTTTTCTCCCGGCCTGTTGCAGCCGTACACTACCTACCATTGGATCATCACGGCTACAGATGGACTAGGCTCTAAGGTGAGTCCAGTGTGGCATTTTACGACCCTGCCGCTTGCGCCGACAGGTGTTATGCTCGGCGGTCCCTCAAGCGGTTTGGTTGACGCAAGCCAGACCTTTAGCGCTGTGGTCGCTCCAATCACGGCTACGCAGCCCATTACGTATATCTGGCAAGCCACGGGGCAAGCGCAGGTGATGCATCTATCCATCCCTGGTTATACAGACATGATGAGTTTTACATGGCCTGTTTCAGGGACCAAAGCCATTACGGCTACTGCCACCAATGTCGGGGGGACAGTCCAAGATACTTGTACCATCACTCTGATGACATCGGACATCGCTGTAATCCCGTCGGCGTTGGCTGTGACGCTGGCGCTGGGTGGCAGAATCACTCCTACCCTGACGATTAGCAATGCGGGCGATTCTGCCCTGACGTGGAATCTGACAGAGACGCTCACCGTGGACTGGCTGAGTGAAACGCCACTACATGGCGCTGTGCCTGCTGGCGACAGCCGAGACGTGGTAGTGACTTTTGATGCTAGCGGGTTGAGCGACAATGTCTATACCACCACCTTGCGCATCACCAGCAATGATCCAGACGAGTCGCCACTAGATGTGCCGGTGACGCTTACAGTCGCCACTCCCATAGTCACGCCGACAAGCGTTGTGCTCAGCGGTCCTTCAAGCGGTTTGGTTAATGCAAGCCAGACCTTTACCGCCGTGGTTGCTCCAATTACGGCTACGCAGCCCATTACATATATCTGGCAAGCTACAGGGCAAACAGAGGTGGCGCATTCATCCATCTATAGTCATATAGACACGGTGAATTTTACTTGGGCCATTTCAGGAACCAAGGTCATTACGGTTACCGCCACCAATGTCGGGGGGACGGTCCAAGAGACCCACGTCGTCACCCTGTTTCTTTTGCCAGATATCACCGTAACCCCGCCCACGCTGGCTGTGATGCTGGCGCCGGGTGGCACAAGCAGCGCTACTCTGACGATTGGCAATGTGGGCAGCGCTGCCCTGGCGTGGAATCTGGAAGAGGCGCCCAGCGCGGACTGGCTGAGTGAAGCACCCATAAGTGGCACTGTGTCTGTTGGCGACAGCAAAAGTGTGGCGGTGACTTTTGATGCCACTGGGTTGGGTGAGGATGTCTACACCACCACTTTGCGCATCACCAGCAATGATCCAGATGAGCCGCTGATAGACATACTGGTGACGCTTACAGTCGCCACTCCCCCGGCAAGCGTTACGCTCAGCGGTCCTTTGAGCGGCACAGTCAGCGTAAGCCAAACCTTTACGGCTGTGGTCGTTCCCATCACGGCCACGCAGCCCATTACATATATCTGGCAAGCTACAGGGCAAACAGAGGTGGCGCATTCATCCATCTATAGTCATATAGACGCGATGAGTTTTACTTGGGCCGTTTCAGGAACCAAGGTCATTACGGTTACCGCCACCAATGCCCAGGGGACGGTCCAAGACACTCATACCATCACCCTGACGAGCGAATCTGTGCCAGACATCACCGTAACCCCGCCGGCGCTGGCTGTGACGCTGGCGCCAGGTGGCACAAGCAGCTCTACCCTGACGATTGGCAATGTGGGCCAGGCCAACCTGGCGTGGAGCCTGACAGAGATGCCGGCGGTGAACTGGCTGAGCGAAGCGCCAACCGGCACCATTGTGTCTGGCGGCGACAGCCAGGGCGTGGCGGTGACTTTTAATGCTGCTGGCTTGGGCGAGGACATCTACACTGCCACCTTGCGCATCACCAGCAATGATTCAGACGATTCGCTGATAGACATACCGGTGACGCTTACGGTAGAGTTAAAGCGCATTTATTTGCCTATCTTACTGCGCCGCTGGCCGCCTGTTCCCTATATTCCTGTGTTGGCAGAGATTGACAATGGTGATGGCGATGGCAGCTATCAAGTTAGCTGGAGCAGCGCCGACCTGGCTACGAGCTATGTGTTGGAACAAGCCAAGCGAAGCGATTTCGCTGACGCAATCGTGGCCTATACAGGCACAGCCACCTCTATTGATCTTGCCGGCAGGGGCGCGGGGCGTTATTACTATCGCGTCGAGGGGCGCAATACCTGGGGCGGAAGTGGCTGGTCCAACGCGCGTTGGGTAGACGTGCTATGGGAGGCAGAGCCAAACGACACGGCAAGCCAGGCCAACGGCCCGCTTGTTTCTGGCCTCACTTATTATGGCGCTTTTTCCGGCGCAAGCGGCACGAGCGATTATTTCTACTTTGACTCGCTGGCAGAACATTCGGTTGAGCTTTGGCTGACCAACATTCCCAGCGGGAGCGATTATGACCTGGTGGTGTATGATAGCAACTTGGTTAGGGTAGGTCATTCCGGTACGCCGGGGAGCGGCCCCGAGCACATACTAGAGACGCTGCCTGCGGGCCATTATTTTGTGCGGGTCTATCATCAGAGCGGGACAGGCGGCAGCACGCCCTATCACTTGCGTTTGGTTTACCAGTAGCGGCAAGTGATTTCAAGCAGCGCCGTGCAATTACAATCTTACAATCAAACAGGCCACCTGCCAGGTGGCCTGTTTGATTAAATTGAATGTTGGCGGGTTTGCTTGTTACGAGCTTGCGCCGAGCAAGGCCAGCAACACAATCAGCATTAGGCCGATCGAGGCAATCGCTATGGCGACGAGCGAGGGGAGCAAAGTGGCCACGGCCGCCTTGCTCATGCTAAACTCGTTGACCACAGCCGTCGCTTTGATGTAGATGACAACCCCCCAGACAAATAGAGCCAGTCCGATCAGGCTGCCGATAAAGCCGATGCAGGCGCCAACGGCGGGCAAGCTGCCGGCCAGGTTGATCAGGTCGCCAAGGATGTAAAATGCGTGCGGCACGGCAAACAGGGCGGTTGCGCCGAGCATGCGCTCTAGCGTGGCGCGCCCACCCATTAGCTTGGCAACCAACAGTACCCACAGGGCATACCAGGCCCACGCGCCCAGCCAGGCCAGCGGGGTAGAAAGCCATCGGCCCAAGGCTCCTAACAAACTTTCCAGCCAGCGAGGGAGAAAACTGAGATTGAGGGGTTCTTTCATAATATCTTCGGCTATCCCCAAGCCCTCTTCAAGGCTGCCCTCGAACATTTTCCGGAACTCGCGGTCTTGCCAGGCGGGGTTGAGCTGCATCTGCTGTTCCAGGCTTTGCATAAATTCGCGTCGTATATCGGCGATGGAGGGCTGGTTAAAGCTGCCCGCCAGGTTGCCCAGGAAAGTGAACAGGCTAGAGAGCAGCGCGACGATTACGATCAGCATCAGCCCGCGCTTGAGCGCATTGCGTGACTGGATGTGGTTGACGTAGGTGGCATGGTCAAGCGTCAGCACGCCTCGGGCCAGGGTGACCAGTTCTTTAATCATTGTCCACCTCCCATTATGCTAGATAGCGCCGGGCCTGCCACCGCCATGCCGCAGCAAGCGAATAATGACGCGAGCAAAATGGCAAGGGCCAGCGGCAACACGGTGGCCGCCAATGCTTTCCAGGTGGTCAGGCCGTGCGCCGCCCGAATGGCCATAAAGTGGCACATCAGTGTCCATGTTCCTACGCCCGCCGCAGTGGCATACGGCACAATCATAATCAGATTGAGCAGTTGCGGCGCGACGGCCAGCGCGGTGCAGCCCAGCGTCTGCCCCAGGCCGCCCTGGCCCCCCAGGATGCGCGCCGACAGATGCACCAGCAGCCCATAGATGAGCCACATCACCAGGAAACTGAGCGGAGTGGTGATGATGCTGGCGAGAGACGTTGGGCTGGGAGCAGTGGCCTTGATGATTTGCCAGGTGATATCATAGCCCTGGCTGAAACTCTGGACAAATTCAGGCTCGCCGCTGACCTCTTGATACCAGGGCATTTTAGCCAAGTGATCCAAGACAATTCTTTGTATATTGTCCAGGTTGGGCGAAAAGGACCAATTGACCAATTGGTTCCACGCGCTTGCAACGCCCACCACCACGCCTACCACCAAGATGAGAATCAACGCTCGCTGCAAGCGTTTGGCATCGTCTCTCATCCCAGTATAGATTTCTTCGCGCAGCAAAAAAGCGCCCCAAGCCGTTTGGAGCAGGTTTGGTTTTGCTTCCATCAGGCCTCCTTTCATTTACATGGGTTCGGCGATATACGCCCGGTAAAATATGCCAGGCAAAATGTGCCAAGTAAAATTATACCCAGGTATGGCAAACTATACAAATCGCCGTTTTGGCCTGCTAGAGATTGCTTGCGCCGCGCCACCCCGGCAAACAATATCCCCTCCCACAGCGAAACCCGCCGCAAGCTGTGGGAGGGGATTGAGTGTAGACAACCTTGATGTTATGCTCGATATTATGTTTGATATTATACCAGGTGTTATGCTTGGTGTTATGCGGTCTGGGTCGCCCTGGCATCTTGAGGTACGGCAGGCTCTCGCTCAAACACAAGCCCGGGGCGCCACGGCGTGCCTAGGAGCGGCAATAGCCAGCGATCGAGTCCCCACCAGCCGGATGTCTTCCAGGCCATGATGAGCAAGATTGAAAGCACGAACAACACCGGGTTGGTACTGGCGGTGCCGGCCATCATGAAATTCCAGTTCATAAACCCGCCCAAAAAGGCGGCGACGCCAACGAACGCCCCCAGAATCAGGGCCACGCCAATCAGCAACTCGCCTGCCACAATCAACTTGGCAAACCAGGTATAGTGGCCGCCATCCAGCAGGGCCTGGATGAACACACGATACCAGTCAAAGGTGATCGGGGGCCGGGCCGGTGGCGCAGGCATCGCGACGGCCCGCTCCCAAAAGCCTTTCAGAGCCTCGCCGGTTTGCGTCCAGCCGGGGTTGTTAATTTTGCCCCAGCCCGAGCTCAACCATGTATAGCCAATGTATAACCTGACGATCAGCCATAGCCAGGCCCAACGTGTGCTCCCCATCAATGATCTGGCGAACGGTGGATCGGTGATGGTGATAGACGTGCTAGAAACTTTTAACATCATATTCCTCCCTTTTTTGAATTGTGGGCAAGACAGGCACTCGCTACACAAGCTTGCCCATTGCTAACACAAAACTTGCCTCTATCGTTGGCCGGATCACTTGCTCCTGCCTGAATGCTTGCTTTTACTGCTTGTAATGCTACCCGCACTGGGCGGGCGGCGCAAGCAGCCTCACTGCCTCAATCAGCGCTGTCATAATGGCAGACGCCTCGCCTTCGGCGACGGTCGCATCGCGGTGGAAGGTGACTGTGGTCACTTGTTCGTAACTATGCGCCGTCAGGACGCGCGGCGAGTCGGGCAATTTGTCCACCTGAGGGTAGACCAGTAACACTACGTACTGGCACATACACTGCGACGTTCCGTGATGCGGGCAAGGATAGTGTTCAGCGTGACCAGCTTGGGCGCTTTGCAGGTCAAACGAACGCGCCACACGGTAGCCGCGTCGCGCCACCGCCGCAGTTATCGCAGCGATCACAGCATCGCTCGTGTGGATAAATGTTACTGTCCGGCTCATCTCGCATAATCGTTTCCGTTGAATCAATTGGCTTGGCTGGTTCATTTCCAAGCTTTAATCTGCTATTTTGGGCGCTTCTCCTTGATGGCGGGCTTGTTCTGCTGAACGGGTTTACGCTTTCAGTATACCAGGTCGGTGGATGGCTTGATAGCGCCATTAGGCACTATATAGAATAAGCTAAATGGCGCATGAGCGGTCTGGTATAATATATCCAACCACACGTTGGAGGATACATTATGGGCGGAGAAAAAACATGACAACCGTCTTGAAACATCCCCTTTTTCGAACGTTGCGCGAGCTTGAGGGCACCCCGCGTGTCACCGTGCTCACCGAGCCAATGTTCGGTATTCCCTGGAATCTGTTCTCCCCGTTTTTTTCGGTGTATATGCTGGCCCTGGGGGTGACAGACCAGGGGATTGGAACCATTGCCAGCCTGGGGTTGGCGCTCCAGATTTTCAGCGCTTTGCTCAGCGGCGCGATTGTAGACAAGTTTGGCCGCCGCCTGACCTTATTCATCAACGATCTGGTCTCATGGAGTGTGCCCTGTCTGATCTGGGCCGTGGCTCAGGATATACGCTTTTTCATTGCCGCTGCGGTGATGAACGGATTGTTCCGCATCTCGCATACCGCCTGGACCTGCCTGATGGTCGAAGACGCCGAGGAGCGTCACATGGTACACATTTGGACCTGGATTATGATCTTTGGAGTTTGTTCATCTTTCTTCACTCCGCTGGGCGGGTGGTTTGTGGCGCACTTTGGCCTGGTGCCGGCGATGCGTGGACTGTTAGTGTTTGGCTTTTTTATGATAACGGCCAAAGCTGTGGTGTTGTACATTTATTCACACGAAACGACTCGCGGCCGGCAGCGTATCGAAGAAACCCGCCACCGGTCTCTGATCAGCCTGTTGGGTGAGTATCGCAGTGTTTTCGGCCAGCTCTTACACTCCAAGCCTGTCCTGACGGCTCTATCCTTGATGGTGATCACAAATATTTATTCCACCGTCAGCGGCAATTTTTGGGGTGTGCTGTTCACCAGCAAGCTCGGCTTCGCCGAGTCGGAAATTTCTATCTATGTGATGCTGCGCTCGCTCATTATGACCCTGTGTTTATTTCTGATCGGCCTGAGACTCACCAACTTGCTTCACTTTCGGTTACCGTTGTGGGCGGGTTTCTCAGCCTTCTTTGTCAGCCAGGCGCTGCTTGTCTTTATGCCGCCGCACGCGGTGCCTTTGTTGGTGGCCAGTGTGGCGCTCGAGGGGGCGGCTTTAGCCCTGGTTAACCCTATGACGGAAGCGATGCTGGCTGTAGCGCTGGAATCGCACGAGCGAGCGCGCCTCAGCGCCATGGTTTATGTGGTCATGATCTTGCTCACCTCGCCTTTCGGCTGGATTGCCGGGCAGATCTCAGCGATTGACCGCTCACTGCCCTTTGTGCTCAATATGGGCCTGTTTGTGATTGGGGCGGGGCTGGTGTGGCTGATTAGCCGCCGGCGGCCATCCTTGTCTCGCCAGGCCGAGTAGTTGCAAAAAATCTTTTAATGCAATGGAGCAATTGGCCCCCCCTCAATCCCCCCCGCTGCGCTACGCTTGCAGGGGGGAGGTATTTAGCAACTTTTGCGGTATTGCCTTTTAATATTGGGGCGGCTTGTCTTGTAATGGGCGACCCGCTATAATGCAAGTGGAATGCAAACACAAAACACACTGTCTACATCTTTATCTCTGCGCGACCTTTTTCTCTTGCGCTCCGATGTGGTCTTTCTCAACCACGGCTCGTTTGGCGCCTGCCCTCGGCCGGTATTTGAAGCGTATCAACGCTGGCAGCTCGAGCTAGAGCGCCAGCCGGTGGAATTTTTGGGCCGGCGTTTCAACGACTTGATGCGCGAGGCCCGCCAAGCGCTGGGCGCGTTTGTCGGCGCAAATGCCGATGATCTGGTTTATGTCACCAACGCCACGGTTGGCCTCAATATTGTGGCGCGTTCGCTGGAGCTTGCGCCGGGCGACGAGATACTATCAACCGACCACGAATATGGCGCGCTCGACCGCACCTGGCGCTTTATCTGCGGCAAGCGCGGCGCGCATTACATCCGGCAACCAGTTCCACTCCCAATAGAATCGGCCGAACAAGTGATAGAGGCAATCTGGTCAGGCGTCACCCCGCGCACGCGGGTACTCTTTATCAGCCACATCACGTCGCCCACCGCTATTATTTTTCCAATTGCCGAGTTGATTCGCCGGTCGCGCCAGGCGGGCATCATTACTGTTGTGGATGGAGCTCATGCGCCAGGACAAATTCCGCTTGATCTTGACGGGTTGGAGGCCGATTTCTATAGCGGCAATCTCCACAAGTGGGCTTTGGCTCCCAAGGGGGCGGCTTTTCTATATGCCCGCCGAGAGGCGCAGCATTTGGTAGAACCACTCGTCGTTAGTTGGGGCTGGCAAAGCGAAAAACCTGGACTAGCGCGTTTTATTGACGAGCAAGAGTGGCAGGGCACGCGCGATATTGCGGCTTATCTGACCGTGCCGTCTGCAACCCAATTTATGCAAGAGCACAATTGGCCGCAGGTTCAACGGCAGTGCCGTGAGTTATTGAGTTATGCCCGCAAGCGCATTAGCGCATTGACGGGTTTGCCTCCACTTGTTCCAGATTCACCGGAATGGTTCGTGCAGATGGCGGCCTTTCCTTTGCCAGCCTGCGATGCCGAAACTCTCAAGCAGCGCTTGTATGACGAGTTTGCGGTTGAGGTGCCAATCATAGTTTGGAACGGGCAGCCGTTGGTGCGCGTCTCGAGCCAGACCTACAACACCCAAAAAGACGTGGATACGCTGGTGTCTGCGCTGGCGTCATTACTCTAGGATCTTGTCGGAGAGGGCCGTTCGTAGTGCGCGCTTTAGCGCGCTGAAGCGCGCACTACGAGCCTACCAGCCCGCTCTCCGACAGCTTGCTAGATAGTTCCTGTTGGGAAATCCCGTAAAAGCGGCACGCTTTGCGCCATGCTGCTTGGCATAGGCTGACATGACGCGAAGCGTGTCAGCCTACTTTTCCGAAAGTAGACAGTCTGGCGTTGAGGCAAATAGGGTGGTAGAATAAGCGCCTATGTCTACCGATGATGTGAACTATGATTTGAGGAATGCAATTTCACCCAACCGCATGGTGGGCTTGTGGCGCTTGATGACAGGCTTTCGGCTGAGCTATGCAGCGGCCACCCTCAGCTTGGGCGTGGCGGCTATCTCTAGAACCTCTACTTTTCTGCTGCTGCGCTATTTTATTGACGATGTGCTTGGGCGCAATCTGCTTGGCCAGACCCCGCTGATTGCGGCGGGATTTGTGGGCCTGGCGCTGCTGGAGGGTGGTTTTAGCTTTCTCAGCGGGCGGTGGGCGGCCCATACGGCCGAAGGCATTGCGCTGCGCCTGCGCAACTATATGTTCGACCACATCCAGCGCCTGTCGTTTAGATATCACGATAAAACCCCCACCGGCGAATTGATTCAGCGCTCTACCTCCGATGTAGATGCGGTGCGCCGCTTTTTTGCCGACCAGGCCATTAATGCGGGCCGCATCCTCTTGTTGTTTATCGTCAACCTGGTTGCTTTGCTTTTCCTGAACTGGCAGTTGGCTTTGTTGGCTACCATTATCGTGCCGCTGGTTGTGGTCATGTCGGTCTTGTTCTTTCGGCGCATTTCCAAGGCCTACGAAGCTTTTCAGGAGCAAGATGCCACGCTGTCAACGATCTTGCAAGAAAATCTCACCGGCGTGCGGGTGGTAAAGGCTTTTGCCAGGCAAGAGTATGAGCGCGACAAGTTTGAAAAAGATAATTGGGAAAAGTTTCAGCGCGGCAAGCGCTTGCTGACGATGCACTCGCTGTTTTGGCCGGTGTCCGATATCCTCTGCGGCGCGCAAATGCTGACCTGTTTTTTCCTCGGCGCACTGGCCGCCCTCCAAGGCGCAATTACCATCGGCACCTACCTGGCCTATATTGGCATGGTCACGTGGCTCATCTGGCCCATGCGCAACCTGGGCCGGCTCATTGTGCAAATGTCTACCGGGCTGGTTTCTTTTGGGCGCGTGCTGCAAGTGCTCAAAGAGGAGCGCGAGCCTTTGCTAGAGGGCGCCTATTTGCCGCCGGGAGAATGTTTGCGGGGACAGGTGGCTTTTCAAGCTGCCAGTTTTGAATACGAGCCTGGCGCGCCGGTTTTGAAGGATATTAGTTTTGAATGCGCGCCGGGCCAGGTGGTGGCTCTGCTTGGCTCAACGGGTTCGGGCAAGACGAGCATTGTCAACCTGCTGCCGCGCTTTTACGACTATACCGGCGGCAGCATTACACTCGATGGCATAGAGCTGCGCCAGTATCCGCGCCAGTTCTTGCGGCGGCAAATCGGCATTGTGGAGCAGGAGCCTTTTTTGTTTTCTCGCACCATCCGCGAAAATGTGACCTATGGGGTTGGCCGCGATGTTTCAGATGACGAGGTAGAGGCAGCCGCGCGCGCGGCGGCGATTCATGACACTATTCTCACTTTTCCCAGCGGCTATAACACGCTGGTGGGTGAAAAGGGCATTACACTTTCGGGCGGGCAAAAACAGCGCGTGGCCATTGCGCGCACACTTTTAAAAAATCCCCGCCTCTTGATTTTGGATGATTCTACCTCATCGGTAGATACCGAGACCGAAGAGACCATCCGCGACGCTCTGGCGGCTTTGATGCAGGCCCGCACAACCTTTATCATCGCCCACCGCATTCAGAGCGTGATGAATGCCGACCTGATCCTGGTGCTGGACAAGGGGCGGGTGGTGCAGCGCGGCGCGCATGACGAGCTGGTTGCTCAAGAGGGTATCTACCGCCAAATTTACGAGATACAGGCGCGCATCGAAACCGAGGTGGAAAAAGAGATTGCCAGCGCGAATGGCCTTGCTAACGGATAAAGGACAGTGTTGTGGCAAATTTTGAATTTGAAGAAGAAGAATTTACGGCGCAACTCAACGGCCAGACCATTTTGCGCATCTTGGCCCAGACCCGGCCTCATTGGAAGCGGGTAGTGGGCTTTGTGGTGACGGTGGGACTGGTATCGCTGCAGGATTCGTATTTCAATTTTCTTCGCAAGCGGATCATTGACGAGGCCATTTTGCCGGGCGATGCGCAGGCGCTGACGCGCGTGATCGTCGTTTATGCCGCCATGATTGTTTTGCAGTCGGCGGGCATTTTTAGCTTCATCTACCTGGCGGGCATTTTGGGCGAGCGCATCCAATACGACTTGCGGCAAAAGATGTTCAACCACCTGCAAAATCTGTCATTCTCCTACTTTGACCGCACACCGGTGGGTTGGATCATGACGCGGGTAACCTCCGATTCGGCCCGCATGGCCGAGCTGCTCACCTGGGGCTTGTTAGATGTCACCTGGGGCGCGTTGAGCATTGTCACGTCATTTTATTTTATGCTGGTCATCAATTGGAGACTGGCCTTGATTGTGCTGACCATCGTCCCCCTCTTGCTGCTGGTAGCGGCCTACTTTCAAAAAAAGATTATCCTTGAATATCGCCGGGTGCGCAAGTTGAATTCCAAGGTGACCGGCGCGTACAATGAAAACATCACCGGTGTGCGGGTGGTCAAGGCGCTGTGCCGCGAAGATGAAAACCTGCGCGAGTTTGGCCGGCTTTCGGGCCAGATGTACCAGGCCTCTTTTCGGGCGGCCTGGCTTTCGGCTTTGTTCTTGCCGGCTGTGCAGATGATCAGCGCGGCTGCCATTGGCGCGGTGATCTGGTTTGGCGGTTCGGGCATGCATCCTTCGGCCAGCTCAGGAGGCGGCCTGACGATTGGCGGCATTCAGGCTTTTATTGGCTACGTTACGTTCATGCTGTGGCCGGTTCAAGACCTGGCGCGCGTGTACGCCGAAATGCAGCACGCTGTCGCGTCGGCCGAGCGGGTCTTTTCGCTGCTAGATGCCAGTCCCGATGTGGTTGACTGCCCCAACGCGGTAGATGCCGAAACGATCTTGGCCGATATAGAGTTTGACCACGTGGATTTTTACTATGAAGAGGGCAAGCCGGTGCTGGAGGATTTTTGCCTCAAGGTTAGGGCCGGCGAAACGATCGCATTGGTGGGGCCGACGGGCGGGGGCAAATCTACCATCGTCAACCTGGTGTGCCGCTTTTACGAGCCGAGGCATGGCGCCATTCGCATCGGCGGGCAGGATTATACCGGCCTGACACTGCACTCGATTCAATCGCGGGTGGGGGTGGTTTTGCAAACGCCGCACTTGTTTTCTGGCACTATCCAAGAAAACATCCGTTATGGGCGCTTGGATGCCACCGATGTTGAGGTCGTTGAGGCGGCCAAGGTGGCGGGCGCGCGCGACTTTATTGCAGTGCTAGAGAAAGGCTATCAAGCCCAGGTGGGCGAGGGCGGCAACTTGCTTTCGGTGGGACAAAAGCAACTTGTCAGCCTGGCGCGGGCCGTGTTGGCTAACCCGCAGGTATTGATTATGGACGAGGCGACCAGCTCGGTGGATACGCTGACCGAGGCGCTGATTCAAAAGGGCATGGAGCGGCTGATGCATGGGCGCACCAGTTTTGTCATTGCGCACCGGCTTTCAACCATCAGGCGAGCCGACCGCATCCTGGTGGTTGAGAACGGCGGAATTTCTGAAATAGGCAGTCATGCCGAACTGATGCGCGCGCGGGGGCACTATTACCATTTGTACACTCGGCAGTTCCGGCGCGAATTGGAGATGGAGTATGATCCGTTCAAGCTGGCGAGTGTTGCCGCACGTTGAGCGCCTGTCTAGCCGCCAAGCAGGCAAGCGTTATAAGCCATTTTCCAGCCAGGTTGAGCCAATCTGAAATTTGCCCTCGGCATAAACTTGCACTATAATCCAACATAATTCAATCAGCCGTAACACACTTTGACCGTATACAAGCCAGGAGACAGGCGGTGGCCGCTCAAATCACAATCCAACCAGGAGACAATGGGCAGTTGGTTGTCACCTTTCCCTATTCGTCAGAGTGGGTAGAAAAGATCAAGACCGTTCCGGGCAGGCAATGGCAAGCAGAGAAAAAGCATTGGACCGTGCCCAACGATGCGGGGATGGTGAAGCAACTGAAGACTCTGTTCGAGGGTGAAAAAGTAGAGCTAGACCCGACGCTATGTCCATTTTACCATACCCTGAAAGCCGTAGAAGATGAACTAACTCTGCGGCGTTACAGCCCCAAAACACATCAGGTGTATCTGGCACACCTGAAACGCTTCCTGGGCCATTTTGAGCAAGCGGCCGAGGCCATTAGCATTGAGCAAATTCGAGCCTATTTCTTGGGGTTGATCAAGCAAGGCGTTTCGCAGTCATATCACAGCCAAGCTGTCAGCGCCCTCCGTTTTTTGTATCGCGAGGTATTGCACAAACCACAGATCATTGAGAACCTACCCCGCCCTGTGCGCGAACACAAGCGGGTGCCAGCCGTCCTGAGCCGCGAGGAGGTGCTTCGGCTGTTCAAAGCTGTGGACAACCTGAAACATCGGGCCATTTTGTTGGTGATCTATGCCGCAGGCTTGCGAGTAAGTGAGGCGGTGCACCTGAAAGTGGCAGACATAGATGGCGAACGCCACCGCATCTTGGTGCGCAATGGCAAAGGCGGCAAAGACCGCTATACCATCATCGGAAATATCGCCCTGGAAGCGCTGCGCAATTACTGGCGGGTGTATCGCCCCCATGATTGGCTGTTTCCAGGTAGCCAACCAGACCAACCCCTGTCGTCACGCTCGGTGCAGTTGGTCTTTCAGCGAGCGTTGGTCAAGGCGGGTATTCACAAACATGCAACAGTTCATACTTTGCGCCACTCCTTTGCAACCCATCTCTTGGAGGATGGCGTTGATGTGAGGTATATCCAGGAATTGATGGGGCACGAGGATGTTCGCACAACCCAACGCTATACCCACGTGAGCAATGCGAGATTGGGACAGGTATGCAGCCCGCTTGATCAAGTCAAAGAGGGTGGGGGGGCATATGAAATTGTTGAGGTACCGTTTTAGCAAGGCTGCGCGATAGGCAAAGTATCTCGCTAAGGGCGCAGGCGCAGTAACCGAAATATCTCGTAAACTACTTAGTTAGGCACGCCATTGAAATCCGGGCAAAGGGAATGGTGGCTTGATTGCTGACAATAAAGCAATGTGGCCCCCATCCCTCTTGCCCTCAGCACATTGACAACAGAACAACCTTCTGCCACTGGCTGTGTAGACAACAGGCCACAACCAATTCAGCAACCTTGTTTTGGATAAACATTCTTACCATTCCAAGGCCAGTTTTTTTATGACTCAGGTTGTGGCGCACAGCGCGCGGGCTACATGGTTCACACTGGTCACAGGTCTTGTTTTTGCCCGCGCCCTGTGCTTGCTGGTTGGCCGCAGTTTTTTTATTTTGCTGTTCCCGCACTTCCGGCGCGGCATTGAGCAAAGCGCCGCGCCGGAAATGCTCGCGTCCTGGACGCTCAGCGTCCAGTTATCCAATCCAAGGCCAGTGGCGTTCTTGTCAATTGTGTGCCATAATCATTGGCATAGA
>JBGSMF010000308.1:0-19149 GCA_041740315.1 Thermoflexales bacterium | reverse complement strand
TATAGAGCGCAGTCAGTTCTCGGTTGAATACTCTGATGGACCAGTCGTCAGACACAATGTGGTGCATCGTCAGAAAGAGCGTGTGTTCCTCGTTGTCCAGTTGCAGCAAAAGCATTCGCAGCAGCGGGGCGCGGGCCAGATCAAAAGGCCGCTGAGATTCTACAAGCGCCTGCCGCTGGACTTGCTTTTGCTCGGATGAGACAAGCTCGCGCAAGTCGGCGATGGGCAAAGCAAGCCGCAGCGTGGGCGACATGGATAGAACCGGCCGCCCATCTACCTCCTCAAAAGCGGTGCGCAGGGCAGCGTGCCGCCGGATGATTTCATTGACGCTCTGCTCCAGAGCCAGGGTGTCGAGCGGGCCGCGCAAGCGATAAGCGGCGAAAAGATTGTAGGCGAAATTTTCAGGCTCGGATTGTTGAATGAACCACAATTGCTCTTGGGCCGGCGCGGGCGCTTGTTCACCCGCTTTTTTAATGGTAGGCCCTCGGCTCGCCTGGGCCTGCTCAATTTCCTTTCTCTCAATGGCCTGCGCCAATTCCGCAACTGTTGAGGATTTGAAAAGTGTGCGCAAGGGCAATTCGACATTCAAATCGCTGTACACCCGAGCCATGATCTGGGTAGCCAGCAAAGAGTGTCCACCCAATTCAAAAAAGTTGTCGTGGATGCCCACCCGCTTGGCTCCCAAGATTTTGGCCCAGATGTCGGCCAAGACTTGTTCTATCGGGGTGCGAGGGGATACAAAGCTTTCTTCAGCCAGAGCTTGCTCCAGCGCAGGCAGCGCCTGCCGGTTTACCTTGCCGCTAGGCGTCAACGGCAAATCGGTCAACACTATAAAAGTCGAAGGGATCATATAGTCGGGCAGCCGATCTTGCAAGAAACGCCGTAACTCACCGCTCGATAATGTCTGCTCTTCGTTGGCAACAATATAGGCCGCCAATTGCAAGTTCGTCAGGTTACGCGCTGTGTCACGCACTATAACCGCTGCATGCTTTATTCCTGGGTGTTGCCCCAGCACGGCTTCTATTTCTCCCAATTCAACCCTAAAGCCGCGCACCTTGACCTGGTGATCCACCCGGCCCTCAAATTCAATGTTGCCGTTTGGCAGGTAACGCGCCAGGTCGCCTGTCTTGTACAATCGAGCGCCCGGCTTGTCGCCAAAGGGGTTTGGCACAAACCGCTCTGCTGTCATATCTGCCCGGTTGATATAGCTTTGGGCCAAGACTGGCCCGCCAATGTGCAGCTCGCCGGGCACGCCGATTGGCGACGGCGCCAGACGCTGATCCAAAATATAGATAGCGGCGTTTGCAATAGGGCGGCCAATCGGGGGCAAGCTCGGCCAGGCGGCGGATTTTCCGGTCAGTGTAAAGGCCGTAACCACATGGCTTTCCGTCGGGCCATATTGGTTATGCAGGACGCAATCAAGCTGGGCAAAGAAGCGCCTGATTTGAGGCGTAATTCGCAATTGCTCACCTGCTGTGATGACTTCGCGCAGTCCAGATGGGGCCTCGATGCCATAATCGGCGGCGGCCTGCGCCAATTGTTGCAGGGCGACAAAGGGAAGGAACACGCGCTCGACGGCTGTCGCGTCGAGCCAGCGCAACAATTCCACGCTATCGCGCCGCGTATCTTGTGGAGCCATGACCAGCGCGCCGCCCGAATGCCACGTGAAAAACATTTCCTGGCAAGATACATCAAAACTCAACGACGCAAACTGCATCGTCCTGGCTGGCTGGTCAAGCACGCTCGCCTGAGCTTGCCAGTGCATCAGGTTTGTAAGCGGGCCGTGCCGCATGGCAACTCCCTTGGGTATGCCGGTGGAGCCTGAAGTGTACAGCACATACGCCAATTCCGCCGATGGTTTGACGGCAGGGTTGCGGGTTTCTTGGCGCGCAATCTCATCTGCAATGCCATCGAGCAGCAAGACCTGCCTGCTTGCCGCCGCGCGCGAGCGGGCAAGAGCCATGCCAGCAATCTGCTCGAGCATATTATCCTCCGGCCATTTCCCGCCGTGTTCCAAAATCTTGCCGACCAACTCGGCCAAGGTCAACTCGCCTTCTCCCAAAACGACCGCATCCACGTTTGCGTCAGATAGGATGGTGGTGTATTCACTGGTGGCATAAGGTCCGCCCGCAATGATAGGAGCATCTGGGCACCACTGCCGCAGGAGCGAGATGGTTTTGTGGAAAAAGTCTTTGAGCAGAGAAAGCGTTCTGAGGCCAATGACCTGGGGGCGCCAAGCGTCAACGTGGTTCTTTAACTCTTTAAAGCTATCAAAGTCAACCATAGATTTGAGAATCTTGCCGCAAACTTTGTCGCCCCATTGTTGCTTGAGGCAGGTCAGCAAGTACATCAAGCCCAGTGGCACTTCAACCATCTCGCTCAGTTGGTCCGGCTCCGAGCTAAAATGCTGTGATAGATCTATTAACAAGATGCGCAATCCACTGCCCGGCTCGGGCGGGGCGCTGTTCACTTGCTTGCTCAACGCTGTCGAGCGGCTATCCCCGTCGCCCGGCTCGGCCTCTGGCGTGTAAAAGCCTGCGTCGCCGATGCGGCGCGCAATTTCAGGATAACCCGCCAGTCCGCCTGGCAAATAGCTATTGTATTTGGCCGTCAGTTCCGCGCGTGTGAACGCGCGCTTTTGAATGGGAATGACGCTATCCAGGCGTTCTGGCAACAAAAAGTACTCGGCCATGAACCTGGTTTGGTAATCGCGCGCAAAGCCCGGGGAAAATGGCAGCGTGTGGGTCGGTTGGTGATAGGCCATGTGGCTGGTTCTGGCGATGGCCTCTGCGGTAATGCCGTGCTCCATGGCCAGGCGCGCCATGTCGGTGTTGGGGAATATCTTTAACAAGCTGACTTCGGGAAAGTGAAGCCACTTGATGCTCTTGATAAAATCGAGCGTCATCAAGCCTTCTGCTTCGGTCTCGGTCGGAAAGCCCAGCATCGTCAGCAAATCCAGGATGATGTGCGGATGCCGGGCGCAGATATACTCTAGGCTCTCTTTGAGCTTTTCAATGCGGATATTCTTGCGAACCAATCGCTGCAAGCGGGGCGAGGCTGTTTCTAGGGCCAGAGACATTTGGATTACGCCGGCCTCTGCCATCAGGTCAATATAATCGGGCGTCAAAATATCGCCGCGCAACCCGTTGGGGAACAAGATGCGTATCTTTAATCCATGCCTGATTATTAGCTCGAAAAAGGCTTGGCTATTGCGCCGATCAAGATTAAAAATGTCATCCAAAAAGACAAAGGCCCGGTAGCCCTGGTCATAATAAAGCTGGACTTCTTTAAAAATGTTTTGCGCCGAGCGGGCGATGTGCTTCTTGGGCCAAATCTTGTGACAAAAGAGGCAGTGATAGGGGCAGCCCCGGGTTGCCACCAGGCTGATGCCGCGCTGCACATAGCCTATGCCGATGTGGGAATGATATTTGGTATAGCTCACCAAGCGCCTATCTGGGAAAGGCAAGGTGTCAAGATCCTGAATGGCCGGGCGCGGCGGCGTAAGCAGGACGGAAGTCTCTTGCAGGTTTTGCAACAAGGTAAAGGGAATGTTCCGGGCAATGTGGTCTTGGGTTAGCAGAAATTTGGCCTGGCTGTCGTTCAGCATAAAGAGAATGCGCTCTGGCGGATTGCTCAGGTCAATGGGGAAATAAGCGCCGCCCGCTTTGAGGATTCCAAGAAAAGCGGCGAGCGTTTCTGGCGTGCGCTCGTCCATGACGGCTACTACTGAATTGGCTGTGACGCCTTTTTTTATCAGATAGTGCGCCAGTTGGTTCGCGCGCCGGTTCAGCGCGTCATAGCTCAGGTGCTGTTCCCCGCTAGCACTGTGCAAAGCATGTGGATCAGACACAACCGCTATTGTGTCTGGCGTTTGTTTTGCCTGTGCCTCAAACAATGTGTGGATATGCTTGGCGCGAGGATACTCGACCGCCGTGGCGTTCCATTCCATCAGCGCCTGCTGCCGCTCGTTCTCTGGCAGCAGCGCCAAATCCAGCACTCGCTGCTGAGGATTCGCCACAACCCCTTCCAGCAAGGTCTGGAAATGTCTCAACATCCGCGATATGGTGGCCGAGTCAAATAGGTCGGTGTTATACTCCACCGTCCCGCTTAGCCCACCTTGCGTTTCTCCCATCAGCAGAGCTAGGTCAAAATGAGCCACTCCGCTGTCCACTTCCCGAAGACGGTAGACCAACCCTGGAAATTCCATGTTTTGCATTGGCGCGTTCTGAAAGACAAACATCACCTGGAACAGCGGAGAATAGCTCAGGTTGCGTTCTGGGTGCAGCTCGGCCACCAAACGCTCAAAAGGCAACTCTTGGTGCGCATAGGCGCCCAGCGCAACCTGGCGCACCCGACCCAATAATTCTAGAAAAGTTGGGTTGCCAGACAGATCGGTCCGCAGAACCAGCGTGTTGGCAAAGAACCCAATCAGCCCTTCGATTTCGGCCCGGTTCCGGTTGGCAATGGGTGAGCCGACAGAAATATCTGCCTGGCGCGTGTAACGATACAACAACACTTTGAACGCCGCCAACAGCGTCATGAACAAAGTGGCTTTGGCCTGCTGGCTCAACGCGCTCAGAGCTTGGGCTAGCGGCCGAGGCAGCGCGAATGGCTCGAGCGCGCCTGCATAGGTTTGGACGGGTGGGCGCGGGCAGTCAGTGGGCAATTGCAACAGGGGAGGAGCGCCCACCAGTTGCCCTTTCCAGTACGCCAGTTGCGCTTTTAAAACCTCGCCTTGCAGCCACTGCCGCTGCCAGACTGCATAGTCTGCGTAGTGCACAGGCAGCTCGGCCAGCGGCGTCGGCTCGCCGGTGGAAAATGCGGCATACAGCATTGCCAGTTCACGGTTGAGCACTCCCACCGACCAATCGTCAGAGACAATGTGGTGCATCGTCAGGAGCAGGGTGTACTCTTGTGTATCCAGCCACAACAGGGTGGCGCGCAAAAGCGGGCCGCGGGCCAGGTCAAAGAGCCTCCGCGCCTCCGCGCGAGACATTTGCTGGACACACGTCTTTTGCGCCGCCCCAGGCAATTCGCGCAAATCCACAACAGGCAGCGTCAGTCTCACTGTTGGAGCAATCACTTGTACCGGCTGCCCATCTACTTCTGCAAAATGGGTTCGCAAGGCCTGATGCCGTTGGACAATTTCGCCCAGGCTTTGCTCCAGCGCGCTCACATCTAGCCTGCCCTGCAAATCAATTGCCATGGGGACGCTATAGGTGGGGCTATCTGGCTCAAAGCGAGCCAAGAACCACAGCCGCTGCTGCGCAAACGACAGCGGCACGGGGCCTTTGGACGCAACACGCTGGATGGGCGGCGCTGCTGCTCCCAAGCTGGCCTGGGTTGCTCGCTCAATACTTTGAGCCAGGCCGGCTACGGTGGGGGCCTCGAACAGGGTGAGCAGCGCAAGCTCAACTTGAAAGGCGCTGCGCAGCCGCGAAATCACCTGGGTGCCCAGCAAAGAGTGCCCGCCCAATTCGAAAAAATTGTCAGTCGCGCTCACTCGCTCGACGCCAAGCACTTGACTCCAAACATCTGCCACAATCTGTTCGATGAGGGTGCGCGGCGCGACATAGGCGCTTGTCTGGGCAGACCCGATTTTGTCAGGAGCGGGCAAGGCGCGCTGATCTATTTTACCGCTGGGAGTCAATGGCAGCGATTCCATTACCACGAACGTGGATGGCAGCATATAATCGGGCAGCTTGTCTTGAAGAAAACTGCGCAGTTCAGCGGCATGGAGAGGCTGCGCCTCTTCTGGGACCACGTAGGCTACCAATTGTTTACGGGCGCGCGCACCTTCCTGGTTTGGATGAATTTCCTCTTGCCTCAACCAGGATAAAAGAAGAGCCTGCTTCTTGGGTGAAAGACGGGTGATGCGTGTGACAAGGTTTGCCGTCATAACAAATCCTATCTTTTTGCGCCTGCGATTTTTAGAAATAACTCTGGAGTGTGCCTCTCCGGCGCACGTCGAGGGTCGCGCAGTGAAAAGACCCTCCAAAAGCATTAAAGTGGCGGAAGCAGCATGGAATAGGCTTTAGACCCCATCGGCGCAAGGCCGCGATCAATGATGTCTGATGTTTTTCGACGATTACTCTTTCTTCATCCAGCATCAAGACATTCATGCTGATCCACTGGCTGCTCATGCAAAGCACATGGTCATCGGGAGTGTCGGGTGGGGGAGCATAGAATATGTCCCAGGTCTTGAATAGATCGGGCGTTCTGAGCACGCGTTTGGGGTTGACCAAGATTTTTCCAGGCGCTAGTGGCATGAGCGTGGCGTCTATGTGCATGGGATGTGGGTCATTGAACTCGAGAGTGTGAATTTGATAGTCGCTCCCCAGGTGTCTCTGCAGCCAGCTTATTCCCAGCGCGTTGGTCACGTGGCTCTTTTGAGCGATAATATCTCGACCGCACCGAATAAAATCGGCCGCATCAAAGGTCGGCTCAAATTCGGTGATTGCGTAGGCGATCCCCCCACCTTGGGCGCAATCGCCATGATGATTGTACAACTCGTCGGTCAGTTGTGGCTTGGGGGCGGCTGTCCATTTTGCCCCCTGCCGAAAATAATCTTTGATCAGCGAGCGATAAGGATGAGACTCGAAATATCTGGATCGCCAGGCCATGGGGGCTTCGATGATCTCATTTCCAATGGCCAACAAGACATCTCTGGGCATAGCGGCATACACACCGCTTGCGCTCGTCCAGTCGGGCGTCGAGTAGGGCCTGGCATGATTAATTGGGTCGGGGCGACGAACTGTGACGCCTTCTGCTTCCAAGATGTGGGCAAATCCGTTCAGCTCTTGGCGAGCTGCGTTTATCCATTCTTGGGGAAAGGGCTGCCCGCCAAATTGGCGAAAAAAGTCCCATTGATCTTGCGGCATGGTGGCTTGCAGAATCGCGTGCCACGGAGGAACCGCCGCGCCGTCTACCACGCCGACAATCACCTCTTCGAGCGGATCCCATTCGTTGAATGAATTAACGATCAAGGGTCACTTCCACTTGTTCATCTTGCAATTTTTCTATTTCTGTCAGCAGTCGTTCGACGTTTCCAGGATCATGCGAGAGAATTTGCCGGGTGAGTGCGGATATATCCATGTTTTCTAGCGTAGCCAGAGTTTGCGCTTGTTGGCGGTGCTGCATGTGCTCCTCCCTCTGTTCTTGGACCAAGACAATAGCCTCTTTAATGCTGGGGTGTTGGCGCAGCGCAGCTTCAATCTCTCCCAATTCTAGGCGAAAGCCTCGAATCTTGGCCTGGCGGTCCATGCGGCCCAGAAATTCGATGGTGCCATCTGGCAGATAGCGAACATGATCTCCGGTTTTGTACAAGCGCGTTCCCTTTCCTGGTTCTCTTCCTGTCTGCGGGGAGGGGTAGAGGGAGGCAAGGGGATTGGGTATAAACTTGTCGGCGCTCAGATCGGGCCGGTTCAGGTAACCACGCGCCAGGCAATCGCCGCCAATGTGCAATTCGCCGGGCATGCCAATGGGCACGGGGTTTAGGTGCTGGTCCAGCACCCAGACCTGTGTGTTGGGCAAGGGTCGCCCAATGGGAACCGACTGTTGATAGTTTCCATGCCGGCAGTTCCAAAAGGTTGTGTCAATACATGCCTCGGTTGGGCCATAGAGATTGTACAATTCGGCGTCCAGGCGAGCCAAGAAACGCCCTACCAGCTCGCTAGTCAGAGCTTCTCCTCCGCAGAAAACGTGCTTTAAACAACTACAGGTCCCCACTGCGGGCTCTTCTAGAAACACCTGAAGCATGGAAGGCACAAAGCCGACTAGAGTGATTTGCTGCTCACTGATTAATTTGACCAGGTAAGCACTATCTCGGTGTCCACCAGGCTGGGCTAGGATCAACGCTCCCCCTGTCAACAGCGGCTTGAAACATTCCCAGACCGACGCGTCAAAGCTCAATAAAGTCGCTTGCAAGACCCGCTCCTCTCCGGCTGATGGAAAAATGAGCGGCTCCAAACTCATGCGATTGCAGATTGCGCGGTGAGAGAGCATGGCGCCTTTGGGCGTGCCGCTAGACCCGGAGGTGTAGATGAGATAGGCCAGGTTATCAGCTAGCGCCACGGGCGGCAGGTTCTCGGTGCTCTCTTGGGTCAATGCTTCAAGTGCGTCCACGCGCACGATTGCGCTTTCACAGCCGGCCAAGCCATCCGAAAGCTTTGCCTGGGTCAATACCACTGACATGTGGGTATCTGCCAGCATAAAGGCCAGGCGTTCTTTGGGATAATCAGGGTCCAGCGGCACATAGGCTCCCCCTGCCTTGAGACTTGCCAATATCCCTTCAATCATTTCTGGGGATCGCTCCATATAGAGGCCCACCAGCGTATCTGGCTCGACGCCCAATAATTGCAAATGACGCGCCAGTTGATTGGCGCGGCAATTCAGCTCTCGGTAGGTCACATGTTGATCCCGGTAATGGCCAGCTTGTGGGTCAAAGACAATCGCCACGCTATCTGGCGTCCGCTCGGCTTGGGCCTCAAACATTTCGTGGATGCCCGTGCATGCGGTGGCGGGAAGATCGAACAAGGTGTTCGCCCACTCGACAAGTTGTTGCTGTTCACTCGCCGTCAAGAGCAGCAGAGCTGAGAGGCGCTGATCAGGGTTGACGCTCGCGCTTTCTAGTAGCGTATGGAAATGCCCTAACAGCCTTGAGATTGTGGCCAGGTTGAACAAGTCGGTGTTGTACTTGATGGTAGTTTCTAACCCTTGCACCGAATTCACTATCTTCAGGGTCAGGTCAAATTCAGATACTCTGAAATCTATATCCAACAAACTCAAATCTAGACCCGGCGTTGGCATGTCTAGCGCCAGTTCATCCAGAGTGTTTTGCAGCGTAAACATGACCTGGAACAGCGGGCTGTGGCTCAGGTTGCGCTCTGGCTGCAATTCCTCCACCAGCAGTTCGAACGGCACATCTGGGTGGGCAAAAGCTTCTCGAACTGTCTGGCGCACTCGCCCAAGCAACTCTCGAAACGTGAGCTTGCTTGCTCCGCTCAGGTCTGTGCGCAGCACCAGCATATTGGTCAAAGGGCCAATCAATTCTCGAGTCTCTGGCGAGCGGCAGCCAGTGGCTGGCGAGCCGATGAGCAGGTCGGTCTGTCCTGTGTAGCGGTAGAGCAGCGCCTTGAACGATGCCAACAAGATCTCGAACAGCGTTGCTCCTTCCTGTTGGCTCAATGTTGCAAGTGCTGCGGTCAATGTACCAGGTAATAGGCGTGACGCTTGCGCTCCCCGAAAAGTTTGAAGCGGTGGACGTGGCCAATCTGTGGCAAGTTCCAGCGCTGCCGGCGCATCACCCAATTGCTTTTCCCAGTAGGAACGCTGCGCCGCCGCTTCTTCTCCCTGGAGCCATTCCCTCTGCTGTGCGCTCACGTCAGAATATTGGATAGGCAACTCGGCCAGCGGCGACGGTTTGCCGGTAGCTAAAGCGGGATAGATCACGGCCAGCTCGCGCGCCACAATGCCCGACAAGTGATCATCTGAAACTATTTTGTGCGCTGTCACAAGGAGTAGATGCTCTGTGTTGTTCAAACGCAGCAATACAGCACGCGCCAGAGGCCCGCGCGCCAGGTCGAAGGGGCGCTGTGCTTCTTGTGTGAACCAGTGTTGCACTTGGGCTGTCTGCTCGGCTACTGATAGCTCTTGCAGATCCACCAGGCAAAGGGGTAGCGTCATCACAGGCGCGATTATCTGGAAAGGTTGGCCGTCAATCATGGCAAATGTGGAGCGAAGAACCTCGTGGCGTCGCACGATCTCATCTAAACTTTGCGTCAGGGCGACTAGACAGAGTTGTCCAGTCAAGCGAATGACTACCGAAATGTGATAAGCCAAACCTTTTGGCCCTAACTGGTCCAAAGCCCACAGTCGTCGTTGGGCTGCTGAAAGTGGCAGGGATTCCTCTTGCACAGCGCGCTCAACGCATGGCTTCATTGGCTTGTTTACTCTTTCTCCAGCGTTTCAACAAGATTTCTTGCGCTTGCATTGCCGGCCTGGCAATAGTGGTCTTTTTGAACGAGATAAAAGGTAATTCTACCCAACAGGCGCAAGCGGCCCTCTTTGCTTGGGCATTGCATTGGCTACCAAGCATTTTTCACCAAGCGCCTAGTATACCACCTTTTCGACAGTGTTCAAACCGCAAGAATGAATTATGACTTTAAGCACAGATTTGTAAAAGGCCCCTTTGGAGGCCGGAAAAAGGCGCTTGATTTCTGGACACTTTACTCAGCATCCTGAGCGTCCTTCGGCCTTGCTCAGGATAAGCGCCGCGCATCCTGAGCGAAGTGAAACGCAGTCGAAGGAGCGCGGCGCGTAGCCTGCTCTGTCGGCAGACAGGTCGAAGGGTGCCGGCTGAGTAGTTACGGGCAAAGTTGCTATACTTGAAACGGCGTTCCAAGCGTTTGACACCAATGGTTCCAAATGGAATATAGGCATATATGGAGCGCAGCATCTCGGACGCTGCGCTCCAAAGCAACTTTTGCGGTACTGCAAATATAGGAATTCTCTTGCAGCGGCATGGACTCTATGGTAGAATCAAAAAAGGTTTTGATTGTGCCGCCAATCCGAACTTTGGATCAAGTATACTCTCTGGCGCTGTTGTTTACGTCAATCCAACGGCTTATTTCTAATAGGGTCTTTAGACGGAGGCCAGCCTCGGTCAAAAGGAGTACTCATGGCTATTCGCGTTCTGATTGTAGATGACCACAATGTGGTGCGCCAGGGGTTGCGCATGTTCCTGAACCTGGACACCGAAATTGAGATTGTGGGTGAAGCGCCTAATGGCACTGAGGCGCTCAGACTGGCGCGCGAGCTTTTGCCTGATGTTATACTGATGGACCTGCTGATGCCAGAGATGGACGGCATCACCGCTACAGCGCACATCCGGCGCGAGCTGCCTGACATTGAGGTGGTGGCACTGACCAGTGTCTTGGAAGACGAGTCGGTGATTGGGGCAGTGCGAGCAGGCGCGATTGGCTATCTTCTCAAAGATGCAGAACCCGATGACCTGCGCCGGGCGATCAAGGCGGCAGCGGCCGGCCAGGTGCAGCTTTCGCCCAAAGCGGCGGCGCGGTTGATGCGCAAAGTGCGCGCCCCCGAAAGCCCCGAAGCGTTAACGGAACGCGAGACCGATGTCCTGCGCTTGCTGGCTCTGGGACGGTCCAACAAAGGAATCGCCGGCGCTCTGAACATTGGCGAAAAGACCGTCAAGACCCACGTCAGCCGGATTCTGGCCAAGCTCAACGTGTCCAGCCGCACCCAGGCGGCGCTCCACGCCGTGCGGATTGGCCTGGTATCTGCCGAGCCAGACAATTGAAATCGCAGCAATGTCCTAGGCCCGCCGGCGTGGGTTGAGGTTGGAGCGGCGGTGACCAACCTTGCAGCGGTTGGCGCAGTTTGAACCGCCTGTTTAAACCCTGTGAAGGAAATTGCGTATGGGCGAAAAGAAACGTACTCCACCACCTCGAAAACCCAAGAGCGACTACGAGACACAAATCGCCGACCTGACTCAGCGCCTGGCTGAATGTAAAGCCACGATGCAGGCGTTGAGCAAAGAGCAGGCCAGAAAAGCTCGGGCGCAGAACGAGCAATTGCTGGCCGTTCGCCGTGCGGCAGAAGCCGAGCGCAATTTTGCCTCTGCGGTGCTCGACACGGCAGGCGCGTTGGTCATCGTGCTCGACCGGCAGGGGCAGATCGTCCGCTTTAACCATGCTTGCGAACAGGTCACTGGCTACTCGTTTGACGAAGTAAAGGGCAAGCGATTTTGGGATTTCCTTCTGCTCCCCGAACAAGTCCAGCCGGTGCGCGCCGTCTTTGACCAGTTGAGCGCCGGCCAGTTCCCCCAGGTATACGAAAACTATTGGGTGGCCCGTGATGGCAGCCACGTGCTGATTGCCTGGCGCAACACGGCCCTGCTTGGCCCACAGGACACAGTCGAATACATTATTGGCACCGGCCTTGATGTCACCGAGCGCAAGCGGGCGGAAGTGGCGCTGAAAGAAAGCGAGGCGCGCTTCCGGTTGGCCCTCAAAAATGCGCCGGTATCGGTGGCAGTTCAAGACAGGAACCTGCGTTTCAACTGGGCCTATAACCAACGCACTGTGCGGTCTACGGATATTATTGGCAGGACCGACGCTGACCTGTTCTTGCCAGAAGATGCAGCCCGGTTGATCGCGCTCAAGCGCAAGGCCCTCGAGACCGGCGCGGAAGTGAGAGAACAATTTTGGTTGACCAGCGGCGGCCGCCAGGTGTTCGTGGACTTGTTTTTGGAACCGATAAAAGACGAGGTTGGGCAGGTCACCGGCGTCGGAATTGCGACAGTAGACCTTACTGAGCGCAAACGGGCCGAAGAGGAGCTGCACGAGAGTGAGGCGCGCCTGAAGCGGGCGCAAGAGATTGCGCATCTGGGCAGTTGGGAGCTAGATTTGGTCCAGAACCGGCTGGCGTGGTCGGATGAAGTGTACCGGATCTTTGGCCTGCAACCGCAAGAGTTCGGCGCGACTTATGAGGCGTTCCTCGAACATGTGCACCCCGACGACCGCGCGGCAGTGGACACCACATATTCCGCCTCGTTGCGCGAGAACCGCGACACCTACGAGATCGAGCACCGGGTTGTCCGCAAATCTACGGGCGAGACCCGCATCGTCCGTGAAAAGTGCGAGCACTTGCGCGACGCCGCTGGCAAGATCATCCGCTCCGTCGGTATGATCCACGACATCACCGACCTCAAGCGGGCCGAGGAAGAAATCAAGTCCATGGCAAAATTCCCTGCCGAAAACCCAAGCCCTATCTTGCGGCTAAGCCCAGAGGGCGTCATCCTTTACGCCAACACGGCAGGTGGCGCGTTATTGGAGGAATGGGGCTGCACAACGGGCGACACTGCACCCGTAGAGTGGCGTGACATAATTGCCGAAGCGTTTGCAAGCCAGTTGAGCAAAACTGTAGACTTGCAGTGCAGCGGGCGAATCTACTCTATGTATGTGGTGCCGACTGCGGAAAAGAGCTATGTCAACTTGTATGGCCGGGACATCACCGAGCGGGTGCAGGCAGAGCAAGAGCGCGAGCAACTGCTGAAAGAGAACTGCCAGCAGAGTGAGTTGCTGGAACAGTTGATGGCAGTGGCGCCGGTGGGAATCACCGTGGTGCGCGGACCTGATCACCGGTACGAATATGTCAATCCAGCTTACCAGATGATTCCTGGCACGCTCGGTGTGCGCATGGTGGGCCGGACAATTGCCGAGGTCTTTCCGGCTGCCGCAGCCAAGGGGGCGGTGGAGATGGTGGAGGCCGTCTATCGCACCGGTCAGACGGTGAGCGTCAGCGAATATGAAGCTTCGGTTGGCCCGGGGCGAGAGCAGACTTTTTGGAACGTTGACCACGTTCCGCTGCGCGACCCTGGCGGCGAGGTGGACCGTGTCCTCATCCTGGCCAACGAGGTGACTGTGCAAGTGCTGGCCAACAGGCAGATGCAAGAGTATGCCGAGCAATTGAGGATAACCAACCAGCGACTGCAATTGCAGTCTGAAGAGTTGCAGGCGCAAGGGACAGAGCTGCGAGAAGGGACAAAGAATTTGCAGCAACTGATGGATGCGCTGGAAGCGGAAAGGGCGCGCCTGACGGCGATCCTGCGCCAGATGCCGGCCGGCGTCATCATCGCCGACGCGTCTACAGGCCAGGTCGTCTTGGCCAACGAGCAGATGGATCAACTCTTGCATGGCCGATACCGGCAGGTGGGATCCCCAGATCGCTATCTCCGCTACGAGACCTACTTTCTCAATGGACGGGCTTACTTGTCCAAGGAAAGCCCGCTGGCGCGCACGCTCAGCGCTGGCGAAATCGTGATGGATGAGGAAATGTCCTTTGTGCGCGACGACGGCTCGCGGGCGGTGGTGCTAACCAGCTCCAGCCCGATCCGCGACCGTGAAGGGCACATCATCGCGGGCGTGATGACGTTCCACGATATCACCGACCGCAAGCGGGCCGAGGAACAGGCGCAGCAGTTGGCGGCGATCCAAGAACGGCAGCGCCTGGCGCGCGAGCTGCACGACTCGGTGTCGCAGGCGCTGTATGGCATTGCCTTGGGCGCTCGCACAGCGCGCACCTTGCTCGACTGTGATCCCCGCCAAGCCGTGGAGCCGTTGGATTATGTCCAAACGCTGGCGGGGGCGGGCCTGGCCGAGATGCGCGCGTTGATTTTCGAGTTGCGCCCCGAGTCGCTAGAAATCGAGGGGTTGGTGGCCGCTATCACCAAGCAGGTGGACGCCACGCGCGCCCGCCACGAGATAGAGATTCGGGCGGCCCTGTGCGATGAACCTCAAGTGCCGCTTGACATCAAGCAGGCTTTCTATCGCATTGCCCAAGAGTCGCTGCACAATGCCGTTAAGCACGCCAAAGCTACCCGGCTCGACGTGACGCTGAACTATGCCGAAGGTGAGATCACCCTGGAAGTGCGAGATAACGGGGTGGGCTTTGAGCCTGGGGCGTCGTTCCCTGGTCACCTGGGGCTACGCTCGATGCGTGAGCGGGTTATGCGCTTGGGCGGCGTGTTAGAGATTGACAGCGCCCCTGGCGCGGGCGCGTGTATCTGCGCGCGGGTTCCCATCCGCAAGCCTGGTTAGATTCTGTTTATTTTCTTCCTTCGTGTGCCCTTTGTGGATAAAAAAGAAATTCCTGCGGCCATAGCCGTCCTATGGATTAACTCTAGTTAGTACTGTGCACCCCACATTGCGTTTTGTGATACATCAGCGGCGGTTTGCCCAGTTGCACTGCTTGGACGCCTATCCTCCCTTGGCCACTTCTGTCTGATAATCATAATCATCCCCACACTCTACCAGCAATCCAAAACATCTTTGCCAGCTCAATGGCCTGTTTTCTCCTCGGGCCTTTGACGGATAGCGCTATCCGCCTAAAGTCGGAGAAAAAATCATCCTTTTGGTGGGCGAAAGCACATGTGCTAACGCTTATACTATCAGTGTACTATTGTTGGGCCTCATTGACTCGGGGTGCGTGGTGATGGCCCGCGCGATAAAGGCACCCCATCAACCTGAAAGGAGTAGTCACATGAAGTCTAAAAAAAATATCCGCTTCAACATGTCCGCGACAGGCTCTTACATATCCGTTGCGGGTGCACTAAGTGGCGCTGACGAAGGCATTAAGCATGTCATTAAAATGGGATTTCTTACAAGACGACCTGATGAAAGCGCTGATCCAACTGAGTTGGAAATTGCTTTTTCAACCGATCACGTCTTGCTAGATTTCAATAGCCTGGTGGCGAGTGATTTTGATGTAAGGAAAATCGTCAAAGACTGTGATTTTGTAAAGGAAATAGCACTCAAGAACCCTGATAAGTTAAAGCAGTTAGTAGAAGCGTACACAAGTTCGCCGACAGGATTCGAAAAGGCTTCCGCTATCGCTGACGAAATTGGCTTTACAGAAGAGGCATCAATAAAAGCCGGTGGCGGTGCGGCATGGTTGGTGGTCTTGTTAATCGTAGCCATAGCGTCCAAGGCATGCCAAGACGCAAAAAATGGAAACCCCCAGGGAAAACCAAAACCTGCACAATAGTTTAATCGCAAGGCCCAACAAGGCGCTCCAGCCGACCGTTTTGCCGTAGCGAAGCGAAGGCAAAACGGTCGGCTGAGCTGGGGCGTTAGAATCGCACCAGCCTATGGACTGCATCCTCTCTGACGATGTAGGGCCACGCTCCACACAACACAAGGGGGAACATGGAATTTTGAGATGCAAACGAAAAACTGTCACATCCCATTAAGCAAAAGCCTGGAATCTTTGGCCCTAGCAGGCTGTCGGAGAGCGAGCTGGTAGGCTCGTAGTGCGCGCTTCAGCGCGCTAAAGCGCGCACTACGAACGGCCCTCTCCGACAAGCTCTTAGGAGGTTAGTATGACACAAATTAAATCAGCCAAATCTGTTCTTTTTTCCCTGATGTTGTTGCTGGTAATCGCTGTGCCTGCTGGCTGGTCAGCGCCAGGCGTCGTTGGCACGCCCCCCCTGAAAGTGCCCCACTCGCTCGCGCAGGCAGTGAGCAGCCGTTGGGCTTGCACTCCCCCAGCGATTGACGGGGTAGCTGACTATCTAGAGTGGGGCACTGCGCCTTCTGTGGCGCTGCCCTACGGCAAAGCATCGTTTCTGAATGATGGCGCCTACTTTTATGTCCTCGTTGACGTTACCGGTGACACCGTGAACGACCCGCCGCTGTCTGCCCCCCCCTGGGGCGACTATGCCTTTGTTTCCTTTGACGTCAATGGAGATATGGCCATCACTCCGAACGTTGATACCAACTATACCAACTATCTTGGAACCTCCAACCTTGGCCTGCAGTACTATCTCGGCCCCAATAGCTGGACGACGCTCACCGGGACGGCATCGCTCCTTGGCGCGGGATTCGGCCCTTCACCGGCGTTGCCAGCAAGCCATCGCATCTGGGAGTATAGCTTTTTGCTCAGCGAGCTTGGCGCCGGCCCTGGAAGCATGGCCCACCTGGGCATCCGCACCTACTCCCAGAACCCGGCGTTCGACGACTATACGCCGCTCAACTTTACGAACGACTTTACAGCGCTGATTGAAGTGCAACTGGCCGAAACGGCGTGCTCTGTGCAACTGGCCAAACGGGTGTTTCCAACCGGCATGGCCAGCCCTGGCGACATCCTGACCTACCAGATCGAGTACACCCTGGGCGGCGGGACCAATTACACCAATGTCACCATCAGTGACCCCCTTCCGCCTGGCGTGAACTATATGCCAGGCAGCGCCGTTCCGCCCGCCACCTTTGCTGCTGGGGTACTCACCTGGAACCTGGGCAATCTGCCGGGAGGAACCAACGGGACGGTTCAATTCCAAGTGGTGATCAACGCAGAGGTATGCAAGAAACAGCGGGTGGTGATTGATAGCGCCCAGATGGCCATTGACAGCCCTTCCTTGCAGATCACCAGCAACCAGGTCCTTACCCAAGTCATCTGCCGACCGGTCGGCTTCCCTCCCTCCGGCAGCCCCCCCTACGCTGAAGACGAGATCACCGTAGACCCATACCCGTTGAACGTGGGCCAACTGACTAAACTCTGCACCATCATCCAAAATCCTTCCGGCGTCACCCAGACGGTCAACGTGCAGTTCAACCTGGCCAACTTTGGTATGGGCCTGCCTTTTACCCTCATCCCCGCAGCCGGCAACCCGGGCGTGGTCATCATCCCGCCCGGAGGGAGCGTCACCTTTTGCATTTTCTGGACGCCCACCACGCCGGGCCACCAATGCGTCCAGGTAGTCCTGAGCGATACCAGTCTACCACCCGTGTACCCGCCCTATTACAGCCAGCGCAACCTGGATGTGGCTGAGGCGCTCGTGCCAGGCCAGCCCACGACCTTTCCCGTCCCAGTGTACAACGGCCAAAGCTACACAGCGACCGTTCAGATGATGGTGCTCAACCTCTGTCCCGGCTGGACCGCGACGGTCAGCCCCACCACCTTTGTGCTTGGGCCGAGTGGGCAACAGAATGTCTTGGTCACTGTGACGCCCCCGCTCACGGCAACGCTTGGCAGCGGCTGTACAATTGACGTCCAGGCCTGGGAGGTGGACGCGACCGGCGGACTAGTCCAGTTTATCGGCGGTATTCGCAAGTACGATTACCCACCCGTCCCGCCCAGTCAGCCGGGCGAGCCGCCTTTTGCCGAAAAGGAAATCCGAATTCATCCCTACCCGCTGGTCGCCGGCCAACTAACCCAGCTCTGCGCCACCCTGTCCAACAACACGGGCGTTACCCAGACGGTCACGGTCGAGTTCCACCTGTCCACCCTGGGCATTGGTTTGATTGGCAATGTCATCCCAGCCGTGGGCAACCCGCCGAATCCGCAGACCGTGGTGATTCCGCCGCACTCTACCATCGTCGCTTGCATGACCTTCCTGCCCAGCACGCCGGGGCACCACTGCCTCTCCATCAAGCTCAGCCAGGCCGGCGTTGACGGGACGCCCAATGGCTATGTGACCTGGAGCTACCAGAACCTGGATGTGGCCGAAGTGCTGGAACCGGGCCTATTCACCGATGTCCCCATCCCGGTGGCCAACCCGACGGCGATGACCGCCACCATCAGCCTGGTTGTGAACAACACTTGCCCAGGCTGGACCGCAACGGTCAGCCCGACTGTCCTTTACAATGTAGGCCCGAACAGCGGCGACGTGCGCGTGGTCGTTTTGACGGTGACGCCGCCAGTGGGTCCGCTGGGGTCGGGCTGCCACATTGACCTGGTGGGCTATATCAACGGCGTTCTGATTGGGGGCGTGCGCAAGATTGACCGCCCGCCTACAGCGCCGCCGATCACCGAGCCGCCCTACGCCGAGTACGAGATCACGGCCAATCCCGACCCACCGGTTGTCGGCCAACCCACCCAGCTCTGCGTCACCCTGAACAACCCCACCAACATTACCCAGACGGTGGACGTGGGCTTTGACTATGCCGACTTTGGGGCCGGGATCATGTTCACCAACATCCAGACGGTCACGGGTGTAGTGATTCCGCCCAACGGCACGGTGACTACATGTATCACCTGGACACCGGGGGCCGGCGGCACGCTGCACCGCTGCATCCGCATCCATCTTCACCAGACCGGCTACCATGATGTGTACAGTCAGCGCAACCTTAACTTGGTAGAGATCGACCCGCGCGACTTTGTGCTCCCAGGCTACGAGCTCCAGTTGCCGCCCTTTGTCATCCATAACCCCGGCCCTGACCCGGATCCGATTATCTTGGATTATGAGATGGTGGGGCTGCACGGGTTCATGATGCCTGCGATTCACGATGCCCAGACTGGCGAAGAGTTCGCCTTTGGCCAAGAGATTCCCTTCGCGGGCGGCCAGAACCGCTCGTTCTTCCTGGTCCTCCAAGCGGCGGGCGGCCAGCAAAAGCTGGCCCAGGCGGATGCTCCGCAGGTCTTTGGGGCAGAATCGTACATTGACGTCATCCCCTACCAGAATGGCCAACAATTGACCGTTGACGGCTTGCCGAGCGGCTTGCGCTTTGAAATCCAGACAGAGGTATGGCAGATCTTTTTGCCGCTAGTCTTAAAGTAAGGCTCTTGCCACTGCTCCGATGTGACAAGCGGTTTGCGGGCCTGTCAAGGCCCGCAAACCGCGCTATAAAA
>JBGSMF010000307.1:0-105025 GCA_041740315.1 Thermoflexales bacterium | reverse complement strand
TACCATGCCATCAGCCTGGTGTGGCGGTTATGCGCCGTGCCGGGTTAGCGGGCGCAAGTGCTTCTACACTTGCGTTCCGCGTTTTTTGGGCTGGTTGTAAAAGACCAAATGTTCTTGCTCTAGTTTAGCAGATTTTGAGTGTTTGTCAAGAGTGAATTTTGGGGCAAGAACGCTCGGCCGGCGGTTATTTCCCAAGCTAGCGCAGGTTTCGGATATAATAGTAGACATTCAAGCCTTCCGTGGAAAAAGGAGAATTGGATGGACGCCAGCGAACTGGATTTCCAAGAAATCTATGACGCCTATCAACCGCGAATACTCCGCTATCTGGTGCGTTTGGTAGGCGAGGCCGAGGCAGAGGATTTATCTCAAGAGGTTTTTGTAAGGGTCAGCCAGGCGTTAAAGACCTTTAGAGGCGAGTCTCAACTGTCTACGTGGCTTTATCGAATTGCGACCAATGCCGCCATAGACAAGATTCGGACTGTATCCTTCCAACAAAACGCTGATCTCGGTTTGTTGGATGATTCAGACGAAACTGAGAACAAAGACGTGTGGACAGGAGAAGAGTCGCCTTCGCTTGAGCAACAACTTGTGCAGAAGGAAATGTACGAGTGTTTTTTAGATTTTGTCAAGCGCCTTCCACCGAACTATCGAACTGTGGTTGTGCTCAGCGAGTTGGAACAATTGCCAAACAAGGAGATTGCCGGAATTCTTGGGTTGAGTCTGGAGGTGGTCAAAATCAGGTTGCACCGGGGAAAGACAAGGCTGCTACAGGAACTCAAAACTCATTGTAATGCCGAAGATTGGCTTTGAGAAATTTCGGAAGGCGAAAGTGTATCCTTTCCTGACCGATTTTCGTCTATAAAGTCAGAAAGGAGATGATACACTATGAAGCTTGATGATCGAACGATACGATTGATTGCGGTGGGGGCGTCAATCACCGCAAACTGCCAGCCGTGCCTGGAAGTTAATTTCACCAAGGCTCTTGAAAACGGAGCCGATCAGCAGGAAATTGTGGAAGCAATTGAAATAGGGAAAATGGTTAGGAAGGGCGCAGCATCCAAAATGGACCAATTTGCCTCAAGTGTGAGCAACGCCATATCTTCTTCTGCTGTTGGGATGGGTGGTGGATGTGAGTGTGATTCATCTGCGAGAAAGATCGCAGGAGGCGGAAATGGATAACACCCAAAAATCCAATTGCAACTATAACGCGATTGGTTGGGGAGTGTTATTTATCCTTTGGGGTATCACAATTCTGTTCGATTTCGTGCCCTTTGGCGCGGGCGTCCTGGGAACTGGTCTGGTTTTGCTCGGCGCGAATGCGGTGCGTGCGTTGAACGGTCTGCCGGCCAAAGACGATAACACCATACTCGGCATCCTGGCGCTCTCGTGGGGCGGGCTGGAACTGGCGCGTCCAACCCTGCAATTGCTCTTCGAGTCCACTGATTGGGATTGGGCAATTTTTGCGATTCTGCTGGTCGTACTGGGCTTGATCCTGCTCGCGCGTGAATTGCTGCAAATTCGCAAGACCAGCGTAGAATACCCTCGTTAGCACGCACAAGGAGTAATGACTATGTATCTAGAAAACGGCAGAGACATATTTCGGGGTGTTCTGATTCTGATTTTTGCAGCCGTTGCCTATTGGGTTGATCTCACTAGCGGGCTTGCGCTCGTGGTCTTTATGGGAATAATGATCATGCAAAGCGCATTTACCGACTGGTGTCCAGCAGACTTGATCCTGAAACCGATAGGGCTGAAACGGAAAGCCGAGAGGATAGGACAGCAGTGAGTAATTGTTCCCAAGCCCAACTGCGTCTCTGTTAGATCAAGTTCTCTCCGGAAAATCTCCTTCTTGACACGCCAATGCGATGATGTATAATCCTGGCAATTGAATATGGACAGCAGAGGTGCCCCTTGCCCCGGATGGCAGGGCTTTATGGCGAAGCCGGTTAAAGTCCGGCGCTGTCCCGCAACTGTAAATCGGCCATAGTTGTACGGCCGATGAGCCAGGTCGCCCACCTCTGTTGGTATCACAAACCTTCGCGGCAAAGGGGGTGGTGCATCACAGCAACACATGGCCCCCCCTGCTAGAGTCTGCCTTCAGACAAAGCAGGGGATTCGTTTTCTCAAATGACCCGCCTCGAAGTAGAGGCGGGTTTTTTATTTCGCACAATTTATAACGAAAGGATACATCATGTCACGCAAATGGCACGTTTTCATACCGGTGGTGATGGGCATACTGCCCCTGATTGTCTTTGTGGCGCTAGTCTCGCCGGCTTTTCAAGCAAAAGCACAACCGGCTCCAATCGCTGCCGCGTACAATTCGCCTATATACAATAGTCAGTCTATCTCCAAGGCGGTGGGCTATCTCCAGAGCAAGCAACTGCCCAACGGCGGCATCGAGGGGTGGGTGGTAGGCCAGGCCGATGAGTTTACGACCATCAAAACGGTGCAGGCGCTCGCCGCCGCGGGCCGGCCGCTCCAGGCCCTCACCTCGGTCAGCGGCACAACGCCGCTTGATTACCTGGCGGCCAGGGCCATCACCTACACGCACGCTGAAACCGGCACCGGCCAGCTTTTTCCTGGCCGGGCCGGCATGCTGGCGGTAGCGGTTGCCGCCGGAGAAGGCGATCCTTATTCTTTTGGCGGAATGAATATCATTCACGAGCTTACCAACACCTATCACCCTGCGACCGGCGCATATAGCACCACTGCCGTGCAGGGCTGGACGAGCGGCGCTGCCGGCGCAATCAACCAGGTGTGGTCAATCCTCAGCCTGGCTGCGGTGCAAGTGGCCGTGCCTGTTTCGGCCACCGACTTTCTCATCGGTCTGCAAGAAGGCGATGGCGGCTGGGGCTATGGTTTTGGCGGCGATGTGGATACAACGGCGCTGGTTTTGCAGGCGTTGCTTGCCAGCGGCAATGTGGAGCCGACCCACATCAAGGCGCAAGAAGGGCTGACTTTTTTGCGCAGCCAGCAGGCAGCCAGCGGCGGATGGCAAGCCTGGGGCAGCCTCAGCCCAGATTCGACCGCGGTGGCCATCCAGGCCATTGCTGCCGCGGGCTATACGCCGGTTGCGGCCAGTTGGGCCGCTGCCAGCGGCCGCGCGCCGCACGATGATTTGCTGGGCCTTCAGGCCGCCGATGGCAGCCTGGATGGCAACGCGCTGAGCACCGCCCATGCCATCCTCGGCCTGGCAGAAGCGCCGCTGCCCATCTTGGCCCGGCTGCCGCGCGCAAAGCTTGCGCTGAGCTGGATGAACAGCCAGCAGAACGCCGATGGGTCGTGGTCATCCCTTGGCTCGCCCCATCCCGGCGCGACGTGCGATGCGGCGCTGGCTTTTGCGGCGGCCGGCCTAGACCCGGCTACGGTGATGGCGACCGGCTCGGCGCTTTCGCCAATGGATTATTTATCTGCCACCGCCCAATCGTTTGTCACCAAAACGGCCGATTCGGCTGGCAAGCTGGCAATGGTGGTGGCAGCCGCCGGTCAAGACCCGCGCAACTTTGGCGGCGTCAACATTATTCATACGCTCACCAACACCTGGTACAGCCCCACGCTGGGCGCGTTTGGCGTGCCCACCAACACCTGGCACCAGGCGTTTGCCATTTTGGGGATGGCGGCGGCGGGCGAGCCAGTGCATGTTAGCGCCACGCAGACCCTCCTCGGCTTGCAGCAGCCCGATGGCGGCTGGTCGTATGACTTGGGCTACGTGTGGACCACGCCCGATGACACCGGCCTGGCGATGCAGGCGCTCATCGCTGCCGGCGTGCCGCCCACTCATACCAGCCTGATCAGCGCCACGGCTTTTTTGCGCGCTCAACAAGATCAAGATGGCGGCTGGGGCAATGCCAACTCGACGGCTTTTGCCGTGCAAGGTTTGCTGGCTGCCGGCGAAAATCTGCCTGACTGGCAAAAGAATGGACACACTCCCTATGCGGCCTTGGCGGCTTATCAGAAACCCGATGGCCCCTTTGTGTACATGTGGGATTCGCCGTGGGGCAAGCCCACAGACGATTTCTTTGCCACCCGCCAAGCGGTCCCGGCGCTGTTGGGGCGATACACCCCATTCACGCCAACGGCTGCGCTGTCTACATTCACCGCCGTTTCGCGCGGGGCCGACCCCGATCGCATACTGGCTGTGGCTCCCCGGGTGGCCTGGGGCAACAGTGTAAAGGTGCTTGTCCCCTTTGGCAGTGATTTGGATATGGATGCCTCTGTTGAGCTGGATTGGCGCGCCTTGGGCCAAACGGCGTGGATTGCCGCGGCCCTCTCGCGCGGCGAGGGTGTGTTTACTGCCACGTTGCCGCTCACCCGTCCGCTCACCTATGAATTCAGGGCGACTCTGACCGATGTGGATGGTGTGCAGTATGGCGCGGCGCTCACCAATTCCGTTATGTTGACAACAACCCTCAAACCCTATAGCGTGCATTTGCCGCTTGTAGTCAAGTAAGAACGGCTGGAGGGATAAGGGTTTTGTAACCACAGAGGCGCGGAGAGCACGGAGAAAAAATTGGAAATTCTCTGTGTCCTCTGTGCCTCTGTGGTAAAAATTACAGATGTTTCACCTCCCTTCGTTGTTGGGGGTGGTGTGGCTTGAGGGGTAATATGAAAAGAATGACACAAATCTTTTGCCTGGCAGTGATTGTGGCAGCGGGGGCGGGCTGGCTTGGCCTCGCGCCGCTTGGCGCTCAAGCGCCCAACCGGGCCGGGGTGGTAGTGCGCTTTGGCGATGGCTCGGTCGTCACTCGCTGCGTCGAGTTCAACGAGCCAGAGATCAGCGGCTATGATCTGCTGACGCGCTCGGGCCTTGCCGTCGTCGCCGGTTTTGACCCCGGCGCGGGCGCCGCCATTTGCAAGATTGAACACGAGGGCTGCCCGGCCGATAATTGCTTTTGCTCCTTTCCGCCCAACTTTTGGTCATACTGGCACCTGATTGATGGGCAGTGGATGTTTTCGCAAAGAGGCAGCAGCGTTCGCCAGGTACATTCTGGCGATATGGATGGCTGGAGCTGGGGAGCCGGGACGGCCCAAGGAGGCGTTGCGCCGCCGGCCATGTCGTTTGACCAGGTTTGCGCCCCACCGTCCCCAACCGAAACTCCAACTCTGCCGCCCACCTCGACGGATGTTCCCACCGTGCCGCCAGCGCCTACCCAGACGCCTCCGCCGCCCACACCTCAGCCGGTGGTGTGGTTTCGCCTGGATAACAACCCCATCCAGGCGGGCCAGTGCACGCTGGTGCGTTGGGATACCAGCGGCATCCAATCGGCTGTATTCAACGGCGAGCCGGTGGCCCTCATCGGCGAGCGCCAGGTGTGCCCAACTGCGCCACAGACTTTTGTGTTGCGCGTGGTGACTGATGGAGGCGCAGAAGAAACGCACACGCTAGAGCTGGGTGTGCTGGGCGGCGCGCCCGATTTGCTCGCCACAGCCACAATCCAGCCTTCGCCGCAATCTACTCGGCCGCCTACCTGGTCGCCCACCCCAACCGCCCGCGCCACCCGCTTGCCCACTGCCACACGCACGGGCGCGCCCGCTGTTGCGCCCGCTATCGCGCCCTCATACACACCCACGCGCGCGCCTGCTGTTACACCTTTGCCATCGGCATCGCCCTTCACTACCCCCACCCTTGCGCCGACCTTGCCCTCGGCCACTCTAATCGCCGTGGCAATCAGCAGCCAGCCGCAGCAATTGCCATCCACGCCAGAGTCCCCGGCGGCACAATCGTCCCAGCCATTGCCGCTGCTGGGCTATGTGGTCTTTGCCGTGATTGTGGTGGGGCTGGTGGCCTTGTTGCTTGGCCGTCGCCAGGTGGCTTGATGCGCCCTGGTTTTGCCTCTCGTTACCTGAGCCTTGCCATTTACGCGCTCACTTTTGGGCTGGGCGGGCTGGCCTATGTTATGCCCTTTTTGAGCGTTGCCCAACGTCAATCTTTGGCGGGCGGCTTGCAAGATTCGCCCTTGTGGCTTGGATTGTTGACGGTGCTGTGCGTGGCCGCCTTGTTGGTAGAAATGCAAGGCCAGGCCATCAGCGCCAAGACGGTGGCGCTGTTGGGCATTTTAGTTGCCATCAATTCGGTGCTGCGTTTTTTAGAAGTCAGCTTTCCCGGCCCCGGCGGCTTTAGCCCCATCTTTCCGCTCGTCATCCTCAGCGGATTTGTCTTTGGCCCGCGCTTTGGGTTTTTGATGGGGGCATTCACGCTGTTGGCCTCAGCGATGATTACGGCGGGCGTTGGCCCGTGGTTGCCTTATCAGATGTTGACAACCGGCTGGATTGGCCTGAGCGCCGGGCTGATTGGGCGAGTGACCGGCCCATACAGCGCGCTGAAACGCAAAGGGTGGGTTTTGGGGCTGCTGATAGCCTTGGGCGCGCTGTGGGGAATGGTGTATGGGGTAATCATGAACCTGTGGTTCTGGCCGTTTCTGGTGGGGGCGGCTAATCAAAGCTGGCAGCCCGGCATGGGCATTGCCACGGCCTTGAAAAACTATTTTACGTTTTACCTGGCTTCTTCGGCCTGGTGGGATTTTTTTGCGGCCCTGGGCAATGCGCTGCTTATTGCGCTTGTTGGCCTGCCCACGCTGCAAGCATTAGAGCGCTTTCGACTCAAGTTAGGTATTGGCGGCCAGCCCGCCGCCGGTTCCCCGCCATCTCTTGACCCGCAGCTTTTAGCTTTTAATCCTCAGCCCTCAACGATTCCCACTGGCCCCGTTCAACCTTCAATCTCCACCCTTCACCCCCTCGCCTGGCTGATGTGGCTGGGCGCGGCCTTGGTCGTTGTCTCTAGCGCGCGCAACCCCTTTTACCTCATCGAATTGTTTTTGGTTGGGCTGGTCATTTCTCGCTCGGCCGGAAAATCTAGCCTCAGCCCAAGCGCGCGCTTTGGTTTTTTTATCATTGTTTTCAGCACTCTATTCAATGGGTTGAGCAGCCATTTTGGGCAAACGGTGCTGTTCCGCTTGCCGCAGGTTCTGCCATTGGTGGGGGGCGCTATCACACTAGAGGCCCTGGCTTATGGCGCAATCACTGGCCTGGCGCTGACGACCATGCTGACCTTGTTCGTCGTTTTCAACCAGGTCATTCCAGCCCACCAACTGGTGCGGCTGACCCCGCGCGCCTTTCACCAGGCCGGCGTCACCCTCTCTATCGCGCTCACGTACCTGCCTGCCACCCGCCGTTCGCTCGACCAAATCCGCGAGGCGCAGGCCGTGCGCGGACATCAGTTGCGTTCGTGGCGCGATTGGCTGCCGCTGTGGTTGCCTCTGCTGATCAGCGGGTTAGAGCGGGCGTTTCAACTGGCCGAGGCCATGGTGGCGCGGGGTTTTGGCGCAGTGGCAGACCGTCCGGCCTCCATTTGGATGCGCTTTGGGCTGGCGCTGAGCCTGCTGGCTGTGCTGCTGGGCCAGATGCTCGTGGCGTTTCAACGCGCCACGGCTATGGCAACCCCGCTTGTGGCGGGCGGAGTGGTGTTGTTGGGCGCATCGCTGTGGCTGGCCGGCCGCCGGGTGCCTTTTACGCCGTATCGCTCACATCGTTGGGGCAAAGCCGAAAGTCTCATTTTAGGCGGCGCACTATTGGCGATTGTCCTGGTCGTTTGGCCTGGCGTGGGGATGCTTTGCGACGACGGCCGCTTGTTGTGCCCAGGGTCAACGTTTTACTCGCCCTATCCGCGCCTGGCCTGGCCTGCCTTTGATCCCTTGATTGGCCTGGGCTTGCTTGGGTTGTTAGTGCCGGCAACCAGGGCCAGCCAATTAGCTGATGAGCTATGATTAGCTTTGACCATTTCACTTACACCTATCCCGGCGCGAGCCTTCCGGCGTTGTCTGGCGTGTGCCTGGAAATTCCCCAGGGCGCTTTTGTGTTGGTGGCCGGGCCATCGGGCGCGGGCAAGTCTACACTGCTCCGCTCGCTCAATGGCCTGGTGCCGCACTTTAGCGGGGGTCAGGTTTCGGGCCGGGTGAGCGTTGCCGGCCACGACCCAATCGCTCAAGGCCCGGCTGTCTTGAGCTGCGTGATGGGTTTGGTTTTTCAAGACCCCGAAGCGCAGTTTGTCGTCAACCGGGTAGAGGACGAAATTGCCTTTGCGCTGGAAAACGCCGGTGCGCCGCTTGATGCAATGCGCCAGCAGGTTGAGCGCGCGCTGGCTCTATTGGGGTTGAGCGATATGCGCCGTCGTTCGCTAGAGCATCTATCCGGCGGCGAGATGCAGCGGGTGGCCATCGCTTCGGCGCTGGCGCTGCAGCCGCAAGTGCTGGCGCTCGATGAGCCAACCAGCCAGCTCGATCCCCAGTCGGCGGCAGAGGTGCTGACGGCGTTGGTCCGCTTGAATCGCGAGTTGGGGTTGACCATCGTCATCAGCGAGCATCGCCTGGAGCGCGTGGCGGAATACGCCACCCAGCTTGTGTATGTGCAGCAGGGGCAGGTGCTCAGCGGTGCGCCGCGCCAAATCCTGGCCCAAATGGCGATTGTCCCGCCTGTGGTGGCTTTGGGGCGGGCGCTTGATTGGCGGCCGCTGCCACTGACGGTGCAAGAAGCGCGCCCGTTTGCCCAAAACTTTCGCTTGCCCGCGCCCCATTCGCCAGAGAGCCAAAAGGAAAGAGAAAAGGCAGGTGATCTCATCCTCCAGGTTCAAGACCTGCGCGTGGCATACAACAACCAGGCTGTGCTGTGCGGCTTGGACTTGAGCATGCGCAAGGGAGAGATTGTGGCGCTGGTGGGGCGCAATGGAGCCGGCAAAACCACGCTGCTGCGCGCCATTGTGGGCCTGCTCAAGCCGCAGCACGGCCATATCTCTATCGCGGGACGCTCCACGGCCGGGCGCGCTGTGGCCGATATCTGCCGCCAGGTGGCTTTTTTGCCCCAAAACCCCAACGCGCTGCTCTTTGCCGACACGATAGAGCAGGAATTGCTTATCACGCTGCGCAACCATCACTTGTCCATCGCTTCACAAGCAAGGGCCAAGCTGTTGAATCAACTTGGATTAGGCGACCTGGCCCAGGCTTATCCACGCGACCTGAGCGTCGGCCAGCGCCAGCGCGCGGCCCTGGCAGCCATTGCGGTTACGCAGCCGGCGCTCTTGTTGCTAGACGAGCCAACGCGCGGGTTGGATTATGAGGCCAAAGGCTCGCTGGCGCAGCTAGTGCGAAGCTGGCGGGATGAGGGGGCGGCTGTGCTGTTGGTCACTCACGATGTGGAGCTGGTGGCCCGGCTGGCCGACCGTGTGGCCGTGCTGGAAGGCGGCAAAATCGCTCGCAACGGCCCGCCGGCCCAGGTTTTGAGCGACTGGGCCGCGTTTGCCCCCCAGATGGCTCGTCTTTTTCCTGGCAGCGGGTGGCTGACGGTAGAGGATGTCTTGCGGCAACACCTGCCAGGCAAAAAAGAAACAAAAGCTTGACACAACCCTCTAACGGGTGTACACTCGATTTACGTTTAGATAACAGGTATTATGGACGAGAAACTTTCCGATCCCGATCATAGACAGAAACCCTTACTTCCTGCCAGCATCCTGCTTGAGAGCAGAGGTGTCATGCGCCGCGCGGTCTGTTAAAGACTAGCCGCAATTGCGGCCATGTCTGCCTGCCCTCGTTTAGAGGGCACCCTTACTCTAGGGTTTTGCCCCCGCGCCGCGCTGGCCGGGGGTTTGTGTTTCTCGGAGTAAAGGGAGCACAGGAGGCAGGCATGCGCCGCTGTTATGTATTTGCCTTCAAACTGATGCACCCCATGCCGGGCATGGACCCCATGCCGGGCATGGGGCATGAATTCTGCTTGCCAATTGCCGGCCACGCGCGGCCAGCGTTGGCCAACCTCGCTCAAATTACGGTTTCCCACTCGCTTTGTCCCCCGTGACCCACTCTCCTTTTTTATATTTCGCTTGATTGACCTTAACCTTAACCTCAATCCTTAGCCTTGACCAGAAGGAGAGTTGTGATGAACAAGATTCAAATTGATACTACTCTGGAAGCAATCCGCGCTGCGCTGGAAGCTGGGCGGCTGCAAGACGCCATTGACGCGCTCACCCGCATGCATCCAGCCGACCGGGCAGACGCCTTTGAAACCCTGGATGACAAACAGCAGGCGGCCATCATGCCTAGGCTCGATGTGCCGGTGGCGGCAGACTTGTTGGAAGAGTTGGAAGACGAAGAAGCGGCCGATGCCGCCGAGATTTTATCCACCGACCGCCTGGCCGACGTGTTGGACGAGATGGAGCCTGACGAGGCGGCTGATGTGTTGGGTGACCTGCCCCCAGAGCGCGCCGCCCTGGCCCTGGCAGAGATGCAAGACGCCGATGACGTGCGCCCACTGTTGGGCCACTCTGACAAAACCGCCGGCGGATTGATGACCACCGACTATATTGCCCTGCGCCGCCGCGCCACCGTGGCCCAGGCGATTGAATTTTTGCGCCAGGTCGAGCTGGACGGCGATGTGCCATATTATCTCTACGTGGTAGACCGAGACCGCCGCCTGGTGGGCATTGTTGGGTTGCGCGAACTCGTTATTCACTCGCCAGAGACCTGCATCGAAGCCATCATGAACCCGAATGTCATTCAAGTCCACACCGGCGCCGACCAGGAAGATGTGGCCCAGACCATGTCCAAGTACGACTTGCCGGCCTTGCCGGTGGTTGACAGCAGCGGCATCTTGCAGGGAGTCATCACCCACGACGATATCATTGACGTGCTGGAAGACGAAGCCACCGAAGACGCGTTGCACATGGGTGGCGTTGAAGCGGGGCCTATCAGCGACAAGCCCTATTGGTCGCAGCGCATCGTGGAAATCGTGCGGTCCAGGTTTCCTTGGCTGCTGATTTTGTTCCTGACAGCCACTCTGACGGGCGCTGTGATGCGGCACTATGAAAATCACTTGCAAACTGTGGTTGCTTTGTCGTTCTTTATTCCGCTCTTGATCGGCACAGGCGGCAACGCTGGATCTCAGACCGTGACAACCGTCATCCGCGCCCTGGCGCTTAGGGAGGTGCGGCGGGGTGACGCGCTGCGGGTGTTGGCGCGCGAATTTCAATCGGGGGCGCTCTTGGGGCTATTGCTGGGTATGGTGGCGTTTGGTCAAGTGCTGCTGTTGGGGCATGATACCGCTATGGCCACTGTCGTTGCGGCGGCGGTGCTCTGCATTTGCATTTGGGCCAACGCCGTCGCTTCGCTCATCCCCATCTTGGCCGATGCGGTTGGCATTGACCCTTCTGTCATGTCTGCGCCGCTCATCTCTACCCTGGTAGACGCCACCGGGCTGATTATCTATTTTACGGTGGCCGCAGCGGTATTGGCAGAAATCTAAACACGCTCAGATGCTGGGTAAACTCTATGGAGGAAAACCATGATTACCTTGTACAAAAACACAAAAGTTGGCCTGGAAACTATTACCGATCTACAGCCGGGCTGCTGGATCAATATGATCGACCCTACGCCCGATGAAATCACTCGCACCTACCAAGAACTCGAGATCCCTCAAGATTTTCTAACCTACCCCTTGGATGTTGATGAATTATCCAGGACTGAAAAAGAAGATGGGGCTACTCTCATCATCTTGCGTGTTCCCCACTTTCAGGGCAAGAACCTTGATGTTCCTTACACGACCTTGCCCATGGGCATTGTGTTGACAGAGAATTATTTTGTCACCGTGTGTCGCCAGGAAAATTGCATTATTCGTGAATTTGCCTCTGGCAAAGTGCGCGGGCTGTCAACGGTCAAAAAGAACCGTTTTGTGCTGCGCTTGATGCTGTGGGCGGCATACAAATACTTGAGCTATCTGCGCGAAATCACCAAGGTCACTGACACCCTGGAAGACGAGTTGCAGCAATCCACGCGAAATAGAGAAGTGTTGGAATTGCTCAAATACCAAAAGAGCCTGACCTATTTCACCACTGCGCTCAAGTCAAACCAGTTGATGTTGGAGCGCCTGCAAAAAAGCCATTTGTTTGACCAATACCCCGATGACGAGGATTGGCTGGAGGATGTAATCACTGAAAACCAACAGGCGATTGCGATGACGGATATCGCTGGCAATATTCTTAGCCAGATGATGGACGCTTTTGCTTCCATCATTTCCAACAATCTGAACATGGTGATGAAAATGTTGGCCTCGATTACAATTATCATGAGCTTGCCCACCATGCTGGCCAGTTTTTACGGGATGAATGTCAACCTGCCGCTAGATGAGCATCCGGTGGCTTTTTTGGCTATACTGGCGGTTTCTTTTGTGCTCTCTTTGGGGGCAGCCTTTATTTTCTGGAGAAAAGACTGGTTGTGAAATGCGCGTTTATCGGAAATAGCAGGACTGGCATCCCCATGCCAGTCCGCCAACGTACACCCTGGACTGCCCCGTCCACCTGTGCCTGCGCCACAGGTGCAGGCAGGCTGCGCTGCGCTTGGCCCCTTCGGGAGTGCAGCCTGCCTGGCGCAGACAGGGTGTGGGGATACGTTGGCTCTCTGTCGGCCCGCGCTGGTTATGTTTGGTTGTGCCTGCGGTTGTGTCAAGCTTGCGTCAACTCGCGGATATCTGAAAAGGGGCCATCGGCAGCTGTAATGGTGCGGACGTTCAGCGTCATCAGCGGCGCTTCTGTTTCTGCGCCGTCGGCTGATCGAATGATGATTGTCCCGCGTTCGCGTTCTTGAAAGGAATAGTGCGTCTTGACTTGCTCGTTAAAACTGGCCGCGATGTCTTGGATCAACGCGGGAGCTTTTTCGGTTGAGGTGATGAGGATAAAATTATCTGCGCTGCTGTGGCCCAAAAAATCGTCAACGGTGCTCAAGCAGTCTAGTGCCTGACCGAACAGGTGCGCCGCAAAGCGCAACACTTCTTCACCGGCCAAAAAGCCATACAGGTCGCTAAAGGGGCCAAAGTGGTGTATGTTGATGCGCAGCATGGCCCAGGCATCATCTTGGCGGCGCAAAACCAGGCGCAATTGCTCTTCAATCAGGCGGGGGCCGGGCAGGCCGGTGGTGGGGTTGGCCAGGTTGTCAAAGGTGGCGCGGCGCAGCGCGTTGCGGATGCGCAAGCCCAATTCTTCCACGTCAACCGGCTTGCTCATAAACTCGTCGGCGCCCACCGTCAACGCGCCCAGCTTGTCGGCGCGCTCTCCGCGCTGCACCAACAGCGTGATGTGGATGTGGCGAGTGCGCGGTGAATTGCGTATTTCGTCCACCAATTTGTTGATCTCCAGGCCCTGGCAGCCCAAATCCACAATCAGCGAGCGCGGCAACTCGCGGCGCGTTAGGGCCAGCGCTTCTTCCTGGTTGTTTGCCACCAAAACCGTGTAATTGCCGCTTTCAAAGTGTTCGCGCAGAGGCTCGGTGTCAAATGGATTGGCTCGAACGATTAATACGCCCCCTTTTTTGCTCACAGGCACCTCCTAGAGTATAACAATGGGCAGCGCCAATAGACCATTATGGTTATTATGGTTATTATGGTTATTATGGCAGACTAATCCCAACCTGTCAAATTCGCTTTTGCTTTCCCTTTCGAGATGGAGTATAATATCGAATCTCGTATTGTTGTAATAGGTTAGGAGTTGGAGTTGGAAGATCAGTTGCTAAAAGACCAAGTTGCCCCGACGGAAAACTTGGCTGAATCGGGGGAGACCGGATCCTCGTTATTTCGTGAAGTTGTTGAAACAATTTTGCTGGCCGCCATCGTCTTTTTGCTGGTTAATGCAGTCACAGGGCGGTTTCGCATTGATGGAATGAGCATGGAGTCAACACTTCATGATGGCGAGTATGTGATTATTGATCGCATTTCGTACAAGCTGCACCCCCCTGAGCGCGGCGATGTAATTGTCTTTCGGCGCGATGGCCGCAAGGATTATATCAAACGTGTGATGGCCTTGCCAGGCGAGACCATTGAAATTCGCAACGGGCAGATTTTTATCAATGGGCAGCCTATTGTAGAAACATACCTGCCCGAACTGGGGGCATATTCGATGGAGCCGCGCTTGGTGGGGCCAGATGAGTATTTTGTGCTGGGGGACAATCGCAACAATTCAAGCGATTCACACAATTGGGGGCCGGTGTTGTTTAGCGCCATAGATGGCAAAGCCTGGCTCATTTACTGGCCGCCCCAAGATTGGGGCTTTGTGCCGCACTATTCTTATTTGAGCAGTACGCCTTAGGGTTAACGGGGAATTATGGAAGACTCGTCTGTTATGACTCGTCAAGTTGCAAGAACGTCGGTAGAAAGCGCGGGGTCGTCCCCCTCGCTGTTTCGCGAGGTGGTTGAGACGATCTTGCTGACCGCGATTGTGTTTTTGGTGGTCAATGCCGCTACGGGCCGGTTTAGTTTGGATGGCCCCAGCATGCAGCCAACGCTGCACAAGGGTGAGTATGTCATCGTCAGCCGCCTAAGCTACAAACTGCATCCGGTAGAGCGCGGCGATGTGATTGTGTTCCAATTGCCAGAAGGTATGCGCATCAAGCGCGTGTTGGGTTTGCCGGGCGAAACAATAGAAATTCGCCACGGACAGGTCTTTGTAAACGGGCAATTTATTCCCGAGACCTATGTCAAGAATCCGGGCACGTATTCGATGCCGTCGCGCGCGATGGGGCCAGACGAATATTTTGTGCTGGGCGATAATCGAGATAATTCGAGCGATTCGCACAATTGGGGGCCGGTGTCGCTTAGCGCCATAGATGGCAAGGCCTGGCTCATCTACTGGCCGCCCCAAGATTGGAGCTTGATCGCCCACTATTCTTATCCTACTGTGCAATTGCCTTCGTATGCCAAGTAAAGATTGGCGCTTGGTAGCTTGCTAAAACTGTAGGGGGTTGAACGATGCAACTAGACACAACTGACCTGGCCGCGATGATTGACCATACTTTGCTCAAACCCGATGCTACCCAAGACCAAGTTGCGCAGTTGTGTCAAGAGGCCCGCCGCTACAACTTTGCCTCGGTCTGTGTTAACCCCACTTTTGTCCAGTTGTGCGCCAAATTGCTAGAGGGCAGCCCCGTCAAGGTGTGCACTGTGCTTGGCTTTCCTTTGGGCGCAACTTTGCCCCAGGTCAAAGCCTACGAGGCCCGCCAGGCGATGGAAAATGGCGCAACCGAGCTGGACATGGTCATCAATATTGGCGCGCTCAAGGATAAAAACGACGATCTGGTTTTGAGTGATATTGAAGCGGTGGTGCAGGCGGCCCAGGCAGGCAAGGCGCTGGTCAAGGTCATTATTGAAACTTGCCTGTTGACCGAGGAAGAAAAGGTTCGGGCATGCCTGTTGGCGCAACAAGCCGGCGCTGACTATGTCAAAACATCCACTGGCTTTGGGTCGGGGGGGGCAACGACGCAAGATATTGCCTTGATGCGCCGCACGGTTGGCCCCAAGTTGGGCGTCAAGGCTTCTGGCGGCGTCAGATCTTGTGAGGACGCCAAAAAATTGATCGAGGCCGGCGCTACGCGCATTGGAGCCAGCGCTTCGGTCAAAATCATGCAAGAAGCTGAGGGTGTCTAGCATGAAAGAGATTTGCCCAAATTGCCACCTGGGGGCCCTGCTGCCTCGCCCTACCACGTATGCGGCCTGGCATAGGGTGCCCATCGGCAAGGGCAGCGCCAGAAGCATGTTTATCCTGGTTCCAGGAGTGATGGCGTGGACATGCGCAGTATGCGGGGCGCGCTTTTTAGACCGAAAGGTAATTGACCGTCTCAAGCTGCTGGCGGGGCCAGCGGCCAAGTTGGGAGGCGGCGCTAGTTTGTCTGGTGGGGGGCGCCGGCCCAGGCCGGGTTCCAAAGAGGGTGATCCACAGCTTCGCCAAGAGTAGTGACCCAATAGAGTTTATCGGAAATAACGCAGCCAACGTATAGGGATACGTTGGCGGACAGGCATGGGGATGCCCGTCCTGCTATTTCCGATAAGGTCTAATTTATAGCGGCAAGCAAATGCAAGTAAAAAATAAAGAGCGGGGCGCTATGCTAGAAAATCTATCGCCGAATGCGCAAGCCTGTTTCGACGAGGCCAAAAATCAGGCTCGCCGCTTGAAAAGCGCGCGCCTGGATACCTCGCACTTGTTGCTGGGGATGTTGTCTTGCCAGGCGACCATGGTAAACGATGTTCTAGCCAAGCATCATATCAAGGTTGATGCGTTTACCCAGGCCATTGAGGACCTGGCGGAAAAAGGCCAAGACTCTAGCCCAAATCGCTTGGTGGTGTCAGAGGGCGTCAAAACCACATTGCGCCGCAGCCAAGACCTTGCCTCGGGCGGGGTGGTGACACCGGCCCACCTGCTGGCAGCAGCCATCGAATCGGACACCAAGCTGGCTGGGGTATTGCAGGGGCTGGGCGCTGACCCCAACCATGTGCTTCAGGCGCTGCAACAGGCCAGCCCGCCAGAAGCCTCACCTGCCTCCCCGCCTCAAACACCCTCCGGGTCTGTGCCCACCAACCAGGCCTCGCCGCGCAAAACCCCGCTGCTGGAAAAATATGGGCGCGACCTGACCCAATTGGCGCAAGAGGCCAAGTTGCCGCCCATTATCGGACGCGCCCGCGAGACGCTGGGCATGATGGAGATTTTATGCCGGCAAACCAAGCGCAACCCCATCCTGGTTGGCGAGCCGGGTGTGGGCAAGACGGCCCTGGTAGAGGGCCTGGCGCAAAAGATCGTTGCCACAGATGTGCCGCCCCAATTACAAAACAAGCGCGTTATCGAGCTTAGTCTGACTGCATTGACCGCCGGGGCCGGGCGCATGGGCGAGTTTGAACAGCGCATGCATGCCGTCATTGGGGAAACGCGCCAGGCCGGCAACATACTTTTGTTTATTGATGAGGCGCATACTTTGCTGGGCGCGGGCGGTTTGCCGGGCTTGCAAGATGCCGCTTCGATTCTCAAACCCGCCCTGGCGCGAGGCGAGATTACCTGCATCGGCGCTACAACCACCCACGACTATCGCAAATACATTGAACCGGATGGCGCGCTGGCCCGGCGCTTTCAAGCCGTGCGAGTCGAAGAGCCGGCTCAAGACGTGACCATGCAAATCTTGGCGGTCTTGCGCCCCCGGTTGGAACAGCATTTTGGCGTAGCTATTCCCGCTCCATTGCTAAACGATGTGTACGAGCTGGCCAAGCAGTATCTCAAGACGCGCTACTTTCCAGACAAGGCGGTTGACTTGCTGGAGCGGGCTGGTTCGCGGACTTTGCTGGTTGACAAATCTGGGTCAACGATGACGCGCGACCATATCCTATCGGTCTTGTCTGATCTAACCGGCTTGCCGCTAGAGCGCCTGGAATCTGATGAGATGGATCGCTTTCTCCAGATGGAAGAGCTTTTGGCGCAGCGCGTGCTGGGCCAAAAGCGGGCCATCGAGGCCGTGTCGCGCTTGGTGCGCCTGACCAAGCGCCGGCTAGATGTGAACCCCAATCGCCCCGATGGCGTCTTTATGTTTGCCGGGCCGGTGGGTGTGGGCAAAACCGAACTGGCGCGGGCCTTGGCCGAGTTTTTATTTGGCGATGAAGAACGGCTGATCCGCTTGGATATGAGCGAGTATACCGAGCCTCACACCGTCAGCCGGCTCATTGGCAGCCCGCCTGGCTACATTGGCTACGACGAAGAAGGGCAACTCACCGGCAAAGTGATGAGCCGCCCCTTTTGCGTCATCTTGCTAGACGAACTTGACAAAGCACACCCAAATGTCTTAAACTTGTTCTTGCAGGTGTTTGACGACGGGCGGTTGACCGACGCTCATGGCCGCACGGTGTTGTTTTCGGATGCGACTATCATCATGACCACCAGCTTGGATAGCGCCTTGTGGCGCGAAGGAGGCCGGCGGCGCATAGGGTTTGCGGCTGGGGGGCAGGAAGCCGAAGGCCTGAGCGCGGAGCACGAAGACGTTTTGGCCGAGCTGCGCCAGCGTTTTTCAGATGATCTGCTGGCGCGGGTGGACGAGCTGGTGGTGTTCAACCCGCTGGATGTAGAAACCGCCCGGCGCATTGCCAGAGCCAAGCTAGATAAAATTGTGCGCGAACGCTTGGCGCGCCAAAACATCCAGGTCTCATTTGACGAGAGCGTCATTGAGCATGTGGCCGCGCGCGGCTGCGATGTGCGGCAGGGAGCGCGCCAGCTTGAGCGCTTTGTCCAGCGCGAGGTCTTGGAGCCGTTGGCCGAACGAACTTTTCACCCAGAGTGGGCCACGGTCAAGAGTGTGCAAGTGGTTGTGGCAGAAAATCACGTTCAATTTCAGCCCGTCACGGACGGCGGCGATTCAGACCCGGCAACGGCTAGTGTTGGGTGATGGCGCCTGCAGATAGAATCCAGGGCTTGCCCTGGGAGTATAGGTCAAAATAAACAAGAAAGGACAAGACTATGACACTCACACCTGAGACGATAGATGGCTTTTTTGAAAAGTATGGCTGGACTTTTCAGCGCGATACGCCCGACGTTTGGAACACCGGCTGGCGGGGCGATGCTTCATCGTTTCGCATGTTCGTCAAGCTGACAGATAACTGGATTTATTTTACCATCTCGCCGTTCGTGGTGGCGCCCAAAAAGCCGGAATGTAAAGAAAAACTGTATCATAGCTTGCTGCGGCTCAACCGCGATGTCAACATGGCCAAGTTTTGCGTTGACGGCGATGGCGACGTGGTGTTGACGGTGGAACTGCCGGGCGCCAACCTGGATTACGACGAGTTTTCAGACGCCATTGGCGCGCTATGCTACTATGCCGACGACACCTACGTTGAACTGCTCAACCTGGGCACAAATGCTCAGGCCACTTCACGTTACGATGCCAAGCCGCAAGACGATCTAGATTGGGGGCAAGGTTAAATGGTAGACGGACCGGCCAGGCGCAAAATTATCCCGGTAGATTTCTTTAGCCATGGCCACCGCTTGTCAACGCAAATCAATGTGTATGGCTGGCCATTGTCGGCGCAATTGAACGACAAACGCTCGTTATGGTTTGACCTGGAAGTGGCCTATGTTTCGCGCATTGAGCACCTGGGCGAGATTATCTCTGATTATCCCCTATCCATCCTGCGCAAGGAAGATATCTCGTTCGCGCTCCTCGCCGGCTCAATCGAGGGCGCAATCAAAAAGATGCCTCTGAGCGGCTTTAGCCGCTTTGTGTATTCCACGCTGGTGGCCGTGCCGTCTTTCGAGGTCATCGGGGGATTGGAGGCTACCGGCAAGCTCGATTTACATTCGCTGCTGGCCGCCGGCGCCGGGCAATTTTTCCCGCTGCTCAAGCCCTCTATCACGCTCTCCACCGACCCCAAAGTGCGCCTGACGGGCGAGCTGGCATTGATCAATATGAGCAAGGTAGAGTTCATTTGCGCCCAAGACAGAGGCGAACCTCTGGGAGATAGTTAGGGTTCGGCAAAGAGGCGCTCAAGCGGTGAAATCAAATGGCTAGACCCGTGCACGGGTAGGAGTTTATCATGGCCCGAATTTTGGTCATAGATGATGATATTGACCTGTTGCATATGACGCGCCTCATGTTGCAGCGCGGCGGGCACGAAGTGATTGTGACTGCCGATAGCACTGATGGCATCACCAAAGCTCAGCAGATGCACCCTGATATGGCTATCGTTGACGTGATGATGCCCGGCATGAATGGCTACCAGGTGGTGCGCCGCTTGCGTTCGGAACCCTCCACGGCTGAAATTGTGGTGTTGATCTTGACGGCGCGCGCGCAACCTGTAGACCGCGACGCGGCCCTGGCGGCGCGGGCCGACGATTATATGGCCAAACCGGTCGCGCCAGCCGAACTATTGAAAAAGGTCAACGAATTGCTGAGCAAACGCTCGCAGGCTGTGATGCCCACCAAATTGGCGCTGACGGTGTTCAGCCTGCGCGGCGGGGTGGGGGTGACTACAGTGGCGGCCAACATGGGGCTGGCTTTTCAATCGGCCGGCCGCCGCACTTGCCTGGTAGACCTATGCACTCGCTCCGGACATATGGCAATGCAATTCCGCTTGCAGGCCAAAGCGAGCTGGGTTGATCTATTGCCCCAGATGAATGTGATGGGTCCCGCTACGGTAGAGAAAGCCTTGCTCAAGCACAAGACCGGCCTGGCCGTGTTGGCCGCGCCTTTCCTGCCACCCGTGCAGCCAGTGGATGGCGAGGCGCTGGCCAAGTTGCTCAACATAGTCAAATCGCTGTGTGACACCGTGGTCATTGATAGCTCGGGAGCGCTGGATATCACCACGCGCACGGCGCTGGGAATTTCAGATAGTGTGATTGTTATGATGACACCCGAAGTTGCTTCGTTGCAGACAACCGCCGCAATGCTGCGCATGTTCAACACAATGGGCATACAGGGAGACAAGCTGATTTTGGTCTCGAACCAGGTGACCCCACGGGCAGGCCTGTCTACCGCCGCCATTGAAAAAGCCCTGGGCCGGGCTGTTAAAGTAGCCATCCCCTATGAAGAAGCGCAAGCGGTGGCGTTGGGGCAAGGCTCGCCGCTCACTCTATCTAACCCAGACGCATCCTTGCCTATGGCAATCAGGCAAATCCTTGATGCGTTGGCGCAAAAGCGCTGAGTTTCAGCTATCATTGTCCTGCTGCAAATTTGCGCGTCACGGCACAGGTGGAAACATTGGCCGTGGCGCGCTCTGATTTTTAAAAGCAGAGGGAAATTGCTTCGAGCCTCCTCTGCGGGGGCGCTTGTCGGGGTTTACACACAAGGGTATAATGGCTTGCGCTCAAGTGGATGGATTAGCCAATGCCTATCTTGGACGATCTGACCTTGGAATTTGTTAGCGGCAGCCCCCATCAAACGCACCGCGTGGGGGCGCGCCTGGGCGAGTTGTTGCGCGGCGGCGAACTGGTTTGCCTTGAGGGCGAGTTGGGCGCCGGCAAGACTTGCTTTGCGCAGGGCATCGGTTTGGGCTGGGGGGCCGGCCAGAGGTTGCGCAGCCCCACATTTACGCTGATTAACGAGTGGAAGCGCGCCAGTGACTCGATGCGACTGTATCACATTGATGTGTACCGCCTGGGCAGTGTTGCCGAGGCCCAGGCCTTGGGGTTGGAAGAGTTGTGGAATGGGGCGGACGTTTACGTGATTGAATGGCCGGAGCGCATTGCTGAGCTATTACCCGCCGAGCGATTGTGGGTGCGGCTGAGTGTGGTAGATGACACACGCCGCCGCCTGGTATTTACGGCTTGTGGCGCGCTTTGGGTGGAATTGTTGAAAAGGTTCAAACAAGCGGCTTTTGGAGTATAGACGGCGAGTAGCGTGGAAAAATTATTGTTAGCCATTGATACGGCAACCCGCGTTGCCAGCTTGGCCTTGCACGATGGCGGGCGCCTGCGGGTGGAGCTGACTTGGGAAACGGCTGACCATCACACCACTGAACTGGCGCCTCGCATTGCCGGCATGTTGGCCCAAATTCGAGCCGGCATGCAAGATTTGGCAGGGGTGGCGGTATCCATTGGCCCCGGCTCATTCACCGGGGTGCGGGTGGGTGTGGCCATGGCCAAGAGCATTTGCCTAGCGCGGGGGTTACCCATCGTAGGTGTGCGCACATTGGATATTGTGGCGCATGCACAGAATGCTGGCGATTCGGGCCTAAAGGGCAACACCAGTCCATGTCCGTTGGTGGCAATCGTTCAGGCCGGGCGGGGACGGTTGTGCGCGGCGCGCTATCGCTGGACTGCAGCAGGCTGGCAGATTGAAGGCGAACCCTGGCTTACAACAATTCAAACGTTGGGCGAAGAGTGGGAAAGCGCCACCTGGGTGTGCGGTGAATTGGGCGCCAACGAGCGGCAGATGCTTCAGATGCGTCTGGGCAAACGCCTTCGCTTGGCGACGCCATCGGCCAGCTTGCGGCGCGCCGGTTACCTGGCTGAAATGGGCTGGGCGCGGCTTGAGCGCGGCCAGGCAGATAACCTGGCAAGCCTGGTTCCCATTTATCTTCAAACGACTGGAGGCCCCTCTGCGCAATGAGTGATGGTCGGTTTCCTTTTGTGGTTGAAGCTATGCAAATGGAAGACGTTGAGGCGGTCATGGTCATTGAGCGCCAGTCTTTTCCCCTGCCATGGTCTATGGCCACCTACCAACATGAAATACGTGACAACCAACATTCGCACTATCTGGTGGTGCGTCCGCTGGCGGCGTCCACTCGCCCAGAGCCTTTTTGGGCTCGCTGGATAAGACTGGGCCGTCCGCAACATCTGCCTGTGCTGGGCTATGGCGGTTTTTGGCTGGTGGTAGACGAGGCGCACATCAGCACCATCGCCACCGCGCCGGCCTGGCGCGGGCGCGGCCTGGGCGAGTTGCTGCTCTTGTCCATGATTGAGCAAGGCCTTGACCTGGGCGCTCAGATTGTTACGTTAGAAGTGCGGGTGGGCAATACTGTGGCGCAAAACTTGTATAAAAAATATGGTTTTGCGGTCGTGGGGAGGCGCAAGCACTATTATCGCGATAATGGTGAAGATGCGCACATCATGACCGTTGACAAAGCGAGCGGCCACGACTATAAGCAGCAATTGCAATCTTTGCGGGCGGCTTTGAGGGCGCGGCTAGATTCTCAGAGAGAGGCTCTGTTTCAGCACTCTGGACAAAACATGCGTCTTTAGATATAATTTCTGGTCTATGCATGCAAGTTGAATAGAACAGTATGGAGGTGTTTCGATGGCTTTGATAAAATTTGTGCGCAATTACAATGATGTGAGCACTGACCGAGGGTTCCAGTTCGAGTTTTGCTGCGACCGGTGTGGCACCGGCTATCAAACTTCATTCCAACCGTCGGCTACAGGGGTGGTCAGCGATGTGCTGGATACGGCCAGCAGCCTGTTGGGTGGCCTGTTCAGCAGCGCCGCCACCGTGGGCGACCGCGTCCATTCGGCGGCGTGGGAGCGGGATCACGACGCGGCGTTTCAAAAAGCGGTTGAAGAGGTCAAGCCTAATTTTGTCCATTGCCCCAAGTGCGTTCAGTGGGTATGCCGCGAAAGCTGCTGGAACGCTTCACGGGGTCTGTGCAAAGAATGCGCGCCAGATTTGGGGGTAGAGCAGGCCGCGGTTGAATCTCAAGTAGACGTGGAAGAAGTGCAAACCAAGGCGCGCCAGGCCAAAAAACGCACGGCGCAAGCCTCTTGCCCCGCTTGCGGCGCGGCGGTTAGCGCAGGCGGCAAGTTTTGCCCCGAATGCGGCGCGCCGCTTTCAGCCGAAAAGCACTGCCAAGAGTGCGGCGCCGAGATGCCGGCCACGGCCAAGTTTTGCCCTGGGTGCGGCGCTAAACAAAAGTGACAAGCTCGAATAGAAAGGAATGCCAATGTCAGATCTGGCAGATTTATACACGCAGGTCAAAAGCTGCACTCGCTGCCTTCTTCACAAGGGACGCACCAAGGCCGTGCCAGGCGAAGGCCCCCAGCACCCCAAGGTTTTGTTGATTGGCGAGGGGCCGGGCTTTCACGAAGATCAACAGGGTCGCCCATTTGTGGGAGCGGCCGGCCAATTTTTGGAAGAGTTGCTGGGGTTGATTGGGTTCAAGCGTGAGGAGGTTTATATTACGAATGTGGTCAAGTGCCGCCCGCCCGGCAATCGTGACCCCCAGCCCGACGAGATAGAAGCCTGCCGGGCTTTTCTGGACCGGCAGATCGAGTTGCTCAAGCCCAAGGTGATTATCACACTGGGGCGCTATTCGATGGCGCGCGCGTTTCCCAACGCCAAGATTAGCCAGATTCATGGCCAGCCGCGCAAAATTGGGGGCATCTTGTATATTCCCATGTACCACCCGGCGGCAGCCCTGCACCAACCCAGCCTGCGCCGCACGGTAGAAGACGATTTTCGCAAGATACCCCAATTGCTCGCCGAGATGGATGCCGTTGCAGAAGATGAGGCCCCGCCGGCGGAGCAGCCGCAGCAGTTGAGCTTGTTCTAGTAAGGGCGAGCCAGGATAGTTGGACAGTACAGAGATTTGCCATGAATCACAAGAGCCGGATATTTGTATTTGCCGTAACGACCAGCGTTCTCGTCTTTTTGCTTCTTGTAATGCTTTTTGAAGCGCAGCTACCTGCGAGGACTATACAGGCAGCCTCACCGCTTGTTTTTGAGAATGGCGAATCTTTTATCTATTTATTTTCCCCCGCGACCTCGACGTTTGTATTCACTTTTAGCATCCCAACCCACAATGCTGCCCCGCGAGATGTGGGCGTTGTTTCAAAGGCAGGTTGCCAGCAAGTTTGGTTTACCGAGCCTGGCGCGGACCGAATTGGCAGGCTGACCTATACAAGCACTACTGAGTATAGCTTTCGTGAGTATTGGGTCTCTTTTTCGGTATCAGATAGCCAGCCCTTGAATTTGGTTGTGGACCAAGAGTCTGTGTGGTTTACAGAGGCAGGTGGAAACCGCATAGGCCAGTTGGACCCAGCAACAGGGCAGATCAACGAGTTCGAGATTCCTACTCCAAATAGTTACCCGGCAGATCTAGCCATTGCTGCCGATGGAAGCATTTGGTTCACAGAAATGGCCGTTGATCAAATTGGTCATCTAGTCGTCAATTCACCCAGTAGCTATACTTTTACTGAATACAGCACCTTATCGCTTGGCGGTGGGCGACCCTATGGAATTGTGGCGGTTGGAACAAGTATCTACTTTGCGCAAACAGCCAATGACCAAGTGACTCGATTCACACCGCCAGGCCAATGGGTGAATATCAAAGGATTTACGCCTGGTTCTCCTGACGAACCTTACAACCTGGCGATAGATAAGGTGGGCCAGGTCTGGGGAACAGAACGCGCCGGAAATCGAATCAGCCAGTTCAAGTACACCACGTTCCCCATCATTGTGCCATACGATCTGGAGCCTGGCGGCAGCATGCCGACCAGTCTTGTGATAGACGAGAATGACTATATTTGGTTCACGCAATGGGGAGCAGGGCAGATAGGCCGCCTGATACCAGGTTCTGTTCCTCAAAAGGATTATTATCGTCTCCCCCAAATGGGGGCGGCGCCCACCGGGATTGCCACAGACAATGCGGGAGGACTATGGGTGCTTGCCTTGAGGCCCTATCGCGTCTATTTGCCCTTAATTTCCAAATAGTGGTAACTGCTCAGGCATGTGCCTTTATCTCACCACTAAGGACACCAAGGACACTAGGTAGATTTCCTTTGTGTACTTTGTGCCCTTTGTGGTAAAAAAATGAGCTATGGCTGAGTAGTTACAAATAGTGAAGGAAAAGTAATGCATAGTGTTCTGACTAACCCTAATCGCCTGAGGCGTGGAATTTTTTCGGCTGTTGTTGGGCTGGGAATGGCTGTTGTTGTGATGTGGGTATCCATGTCGGCGCAGGTATCCAGTGCTTCGCCGGACTGGGGCATAGAGTCCTCCGTGCCTTCTGGGTTGGGGTTTACCCATACGACTTTTACTGTTTTTTTGCCGTTGATAGCTAGCTGCTGGTGCGCCGACGCGCCGCCTTTTGGCATCCAGTTTTATAGCACGCTGACCAACAGCAGAGGTTTGGGCCATGCAGCCGATGCAGGCGCTCGGTGGATTCGGGTGCCTGTTTCTTGGGGACAGGTTGAGCCAAACAATACTACGCCAGACGGCTATTTTTGGTCCAATGTGGACTATTCTGTGACCAATGCGACAAATAGAGATATTGAATTAATACTAACACTTTCGGGGCAGCCTTCATGGGCGGCAATCTATGCAATGGGGCCGGTTACCAACACGGCGGATATTCAAGAATTCATGGGGGCCTTGGTAGAGCGTTACGATGGCGATGGCTTGGACGACGCGCCAGGCTCGCCGCGGGTGCGCTATTTTGAAATTTACAACGAGCCTGATAATTTCAATGCGGGCCTTGCGGGGAATGGAGGATGGGGCTATTGGGGGCACAATGGCGCCGGCTATGCTCAACTGCTTCAGGCGCTTTATCCAGTGGTCAAGACCGCCAGCCCCCAGGCCCAAATAGTTTTTGGGGGGATTGCTCTTGATTGGTTTGAGGAACAGGGAGGGCCTTTTGACTCGCACTTCCTTGACGATGTTTTGGCTGCTTGCCAGGGGCAAGCGTGTTTCGATATCGTCAACTTTCACTATTACCCGCCGTTCCGCCCAAACTGGGAAGCTTTTGGGCCTGATATCATTGGCAAGGCCAATTACGTGCGGCAAAAGCTGGCCGACTATGGCCTATCGAATACGCCGCTGATTTGCACTGAAACCAGTTGGGTCAGCGGGAGCGGTTGGGGAAGTGATGAACTACAGAGCCGCTATATTGCCAAAGTGTATGCTCGTGGCAAGGCCGCCGACCTGGACATTGTGATATGGTACACGATAAGTGATTCGGTAGACGAGTCGCTCCCGGGGCTTTTGGATGAGAGTTTTCAACCCAAAGTTTCTTACTATGCTTTTGTGGCCATGACCCGAATGCTTAAAGGCGCAGCATACCAACGCGCGCTTGACCCTGCAGAGACAGGCTCTAGCCAACTTGTGGGATATGTGTTCGACAAATGCAATCATCGCTTGGACATTGTTTGGACTGAAGACAACACCCCCTACGACCCCGATGACGATCCTCAACTCCCACTGACCGTAAACGCTGTGATGTTGACTATTACAGACAAGTTTGGAACTACCCAGAGCGTTAGCGACATTGACGATGGATGGGCAGATGGGCAGATTACGGTTTATGTCGGCGGGAGCCCCTTGTACCTGGAGTATAACCCATGAGATTGCGCGCGCCCCAGGTATCAAACAAATCATCAACAGCCAGGGGCAAATTGGCCCACATGGTGCTGGCTGGTTTCTTGGCTCTTGGAACCTTGGGGTTTGCCATTCTTTTTTTCGATACGAGCGGCCAGGCGCGGGGAAATGAGGCAGCGGTTGTTTCTACTCTGCCTGCGAGTGTTGTTTCGATTGACTATTCTAACTGCCACTTTGGGACTGGTCAGGTCTACCGCTCAATCATGTCTTATAGCGTCTCTTCGCTCAACTTGGGTTGGTATCTTAACTGGGCGGCTCTGGGCAACCCGCCGCGCCCGGGAGGAATTGAATATGCTCAGATGCTCCACGTGAGTGACGGCGGCTATTCGCCTTCGGGCAGCGCGCTGGCAAACCGGATTGCGCTTAACCCAGGCTCGCTGTGGCTGGTAGGCAATGAGCCAGATTGTATTTTCCAAGACAATGTGTTGCCGCAAACCTATGCCCAGGTCTATCACGACGCTTATGCCTTTATCAAAAGCCATGATCCCACCGCCCGGGTAGCCGCCGGGGGCATCGTTCAGCCAACGCCATTGCGGATGGAATACCTGGATAGTGTGCTGGATATTTTTGTTTCACTGTATGGGCAGCCTCTCCCCACCGACGCTTGGAGCATCCACAGTTTTATTTTAAGAGAGGCGAGCTGCGCCGTTTATCCAGACGCTTGCTGGGGAGCCGAAATTCCGCCCGGCATCAGCGCGATCCACGGGATGTTGTATGACTTGGAAGAAACCGATAGCCTGAGCATTTTTCAGCAGCGCATCGCACAGTTTCGGTCGTGGATGAGTGATCGGGGATATCGGAATACGCCTCTGATTATCACCGAATATGGGACGCTGGTGCCACATATCTATACAGGCTGGGACGAGGAGCGGGCCAAGGTTTTCATGTATGGCACGTTCGATTTTTTGCGCGCGGCTCAAGATGCCAATACCGGCTATCCGCCTGACGAGAATCGGCTGGTGCAGCAATGGATGTGGTATAGTCTGGATGATGAAGGCTACGGCGGCACGCTGTTTAACCGTTTCACGTTAGAGAAACTCAAGCTAGGCGCCTATTTTGGCGATTACACCGGTGCTCTCACCCCTACAATTGATCTCTTTGCCATTGAGGTGGGGCAGGCGTCGCCTGTTCCATACTCGCCTGCTGACCCCACTACAGTTACTTTGCAGTTGCGTTTTTCAAACGTTGGCAACATTGCCACCGCTCAACCTATTACAGTCCGCTTTTTGGATGGGGCTGATAATCAACTAGGTTCCGACCAGATTATTAGCGACACAATTGCAGGCTGCGCCGCAGTCAGAACAATAACAATCCCCTGGGCTAACGTGACGCCTGGCGCCCACGTTGTGCAAGCCGTTATAGACCCTGCCAACACGCTGGCAGAGAGCAACGAGCACAATAATCAGGCCTATGGGGTGATCTTGGTGGCCAAACACCAGGTCTTTTTGCCTGTGATTAGCAGGCGGCGATAGCGCATGGGGATGAGATGACAGCCGCGATCCAGTTTGACCACGTAACAAAGCGTTTTAACATGCACCTTGAGCGGCCGCGCTCTTTTCAAGAGCTGGTCGTGAGCCTGTTTCGGCGCAATAATGGCTCGCGCGAAGAATTTTGGGCGCTGAGGGACGTCAGTTTCAGCATAGAGCCAGGCGAAGTGGTGGGTTTCATTGGCTCCAACGGCGTGGGGAAAAGCACCATCCTCAAATTGATCTCGCGCATTATCAGCCCGACATCGGGCAAAGTCAGCGTCAGGGGGCAAATCAGCGCATTGCTGGAACTGGGCGCCGGCTTTCACCCCGACTTGACCGGGCGAGAGAATATTTATCTCAACGGCTCTATTCTGGGGTTGAGCCACGCTCAAATCCGGCAGAACCTTGACGCCATTGTGAGCTTTGCCGAGCTGGAGCGCTTTATTGACGTTCCGGTCAAGCACTATTCGTCGGGAATGTACGTGAGGTTGGGCTTTTCGATAGCCGTGCACACCAACCCCGAAATCTTGTTGGTGGATGAAGCGCTGGCGGTGGGGGACCAAAATTTTCAGCACAAGTGCCTAGAGCGCATCACAAAAATAAAGCAGCAGGGCGCTACAATATGCTTTGTATCTCATGACCTGGGGACGGTGGGTCGCTTGTGTTCTCATGCCATCTGGCTTGATGGCGGCGCCGTGCAAGCCGCCGGCAAAGTTGACGACACCATTTCAGCCTATTTGCACCATGCAGCGGACGAGGAAGAGATGCAGTCTGCAACGCTCGACCAGGCGCACCAGGCAGAACCCCAGAATAAACAACGTTGGGGAACCCAAGAGGTGGAGATTGTAGCCGTGTCTTGCTTGGATGCGGACGGGAAAGAAAAGAATGTTTTCGAGGTGGGAGAGACCTGGATAGTGCGCCTGCGCTACCGCGTGGCGCGCCGCGTCGAGTCGCCAATTTTTGGGATCGCTATCCATCGAGACGATGGCCTGCACATTTGCGGGCCCAATACTCACTTTGCCGGCCAGGATTTGCCCTTTGTTGAAGGAGAGGGAGAGCTATGCTACCGCGTGGACCATCTGCCTCTTATGGAAGGCTTGTACCTGCTATCGGCGGCTGCCGTCAACCAGGCCGACACCATAATTTATGATTACCACGACCGCTTGTATTCTTTTAAGGTGCGTCAGGTCGGTAGGGGTGAACGGTTTGGATTGATGAGCATGGGAGGAAACTGGGAGCGGAATATAAGGGAGGCGCACTAGAGCGTGGACCCCAATCTGTATAATGCTTATTACTATGCTCATGAATGTGGGCGGCCATACAGGCGCGACGAAGAATGGCTGCGCTTTTTTGGCCGTATTGCCGATCGGATTGTAAGCGATATTAATCCCACTACGGCGCTGGACGCGGGTTGTGCGTTGGGCTTTTTAGTGGAAGCCTTGCGCAAACGGAGAGTGCTTGCCTTTGGGATAGATGTTTCTGAATTTGCAATTCAAAATGTGTTTGAGGACATTCGCCCTTATTGCTGGGTAGGCTCGGTGGCCGAGCCTTTTCCCCAAAAATACGATCTCATTGTTTGCATCGAGGTTTTGGAGCATTTGCCCCTCCCTGAAGCCGAGCGAGCGGCGGCAAATTTCTGCCAACACAGCGACGATATTTTGTTTTCGTCTACGCCTTTTGACTACAAAGAGGCAACGCATGTTAACGTTCAGGCTCCAGAATATTGGGGAGAGTTGTTTGCGCGGCACGGTTTTTTCCGCGATGTGGATTTCGACGCTTCATTTGTCACGCCCTGGGCCGCGCGTTTCCGGCGCAGAAAAGACCCCCTGCATCGCCTGGCGCGAGAATACGAAAGAAAAATCTGGCTGCTGGAGAAAGAAAAAACTGATCTGCGCGCCTCGACACTAGAGCTGCGCAACCAATTGGCCGCCGGGCCGGATGAGGCAATGGCTCAGGCGTTGATCGCGGCCAAACAGACCTTGGCAGAAAAAGACGCAGAGATCACTCGCTTACAGGAGATGGTGGCTGCCTATGAGCGCGGCCGTTTTGTCCGGCTCATGCGCCGTTTGAGCGAATGGCGCGCCAAGCTTGCGCCGCGTTGAGTTACCAGATGGTAGATATGCAAATTTATGACGTTGATTGGAAAGGAATTTTATGAAGCAGATCAAGTCTGAGCGTGTGTTGGTGATCGGGGGAGCCGGGTTCATCGGCTCGTACACGGTGGATTTACTGTTGGAACGAGGCTATTCTGTTGTTGTATTGGACAGTCTTGAGCCTCAGGTGCACGGCGAGGCGCAAAATATTCCCTCTTATCTCTCCAAGCAGATCGAGCTGATCAAGGCAGACGTGAGCGACAAGGCCGCCTTGCGCGAGGCTCTGCGCCAGGTGACGGCAGTCATTCATCAGGCGGCGGTTGTGGGAGTGGGCCAGTCTATGTACGAGATTGAGCGCTATGTGCGCAAAAACACCATGGCCACCGCATCTCTGCTGCAAGTGCTGGCTGAAGAAAAGCCTCCTATAGGCAAGCTGGTTGTGGCTTCATCCATGTCGCTCTATGGCGAAGGCGCATACCAATGTTCGAGCTGCGGGCCGGTATTTCCCAAGATGCGCCCGCTTGAGCAGTTAAAAGCTCACGAATGGGAAATGCGCTGCCCTCTCTGCAATATTGCGGTGCGCCCCATCCCCACCGCGGAAGACAAGCCGCTTTATCCCACCTCGACCTATGCCATTACCAAGCGAGATCACGAAGAGTTGGCGCTTGTCATTGGGCGCGCATACAGCATCCCCACGGTGGCGCTGCGTTACTTTAATACCTATGGCCCCCGCCAGGCCCTGTCCAATCCCTATACCGGCATTGGCGCCATCTTTTCAGCCCGCTTGTTGAATGATCAGCCCCCGCTCATTTTTGAGGACGGCCAGCAATTGCGAGATTTTATCCACGTCAAGGATGTGGCTCGGGCCACGGTGCAGGCCTTGGAGCAGCCCGGCGCAGATTACGAGAGCATCAATGTTGGGACTGGACGCCCGACCTCGGTGTTGGCGATGGCCCGTTTGCTGGCAAAGCGCCTGGGCAAAGACATCCCCCCGCAGGTTGTAGATCAGTTCAGAGCAGGCGACATCCGGCACTGCTATGCCGATACACGCAAGACATCCACCTTGTTGGGCTTTGAAGCCCAGATAGAATTGGAAAATGGCATCGGCGATCTCATCGCCTGGGTCAGGTCGCAAACATCCGACGAGCGCGTGCAGGCCGCCAAGAGCGAGATGGACAAACGTGGTTTAATTGTGTAATATCTTTCTTAACCCGGCCAAGCCGGAACCAAACAGGGGGCATTTTTACCACCAAGTACACCAAGGGACACAAAGAAAAGGCTCGAGTTTTCCTTCGTGTTCCTTTGTGACACCTGCCCCCACCGTAGGCAGGGGGTTCGTGGTGAATTTTCTTTGCCGGAAAAGCAAAGATTTGACTGACAAGATACTATCTGACGATAGGAGCAACGAAATGTCCCCAGAGCCTAACCCTAAATCTAAACCGCACATACTGCTCATTGCGCACGATGTTGTGAACGCCCGTATGGCCGGCCCAGGCATCCGCCATTGGGAAATGGCTCGGGCGCTTGCTGGGCCATTGAGCGTCACGCTGGCAACCCCTGGGCCTGGCTTGCCGGACGAAAGATTTGCCTCCTTTGTTTATGCAAGAGGTGGCTGGGATTCGATTGTCCCAGCCATCACCCAAGCCGATGTGCTGCTGTTCACCGGCGACCTGTTGCTGGATTTCCCTCAATTGAGCCAATGCGGCAAGCCGCTGGTGATTGAAGCAACGTATCCATACACTTTCGAGCCTCTACAGCTTCATTCACGCCTGCCGCTCGATCAGCAGATGCCAAGCTTCACCAACCGTTTAGAGACCATGCGCCGGGCCGCCTTGGCCGGCGATTTTTTCTTTTGCGCCAACCAGCGCCAGCGAGATTATTGGTTGGGCGTGCTAGATGCCTTGGGCCGCATTAATCCATATACTTTTCCCGCTGACCAGATGCTCTATCAATTGATTGACATTGTTCCATTTGGCCTGCCCTCGCGCCCGCTCGAACACGATGCGCCGGTGATAAAGGGCGTGATACCCGGCATCGGCCTGAACGATCGGGTGGTATTGTGGGGCGGAGGATTATGGGAATGGCTCGATCCGCTTAGCCTGGTGCAGGCTATCGCTCGCGTGGCGGAAAAGCGGCCCGATGTTCGCTTGGTGTTTCCGGCGACCAGGCACCCAAATGCCGCTGTGCCAGATATGCCGATGCGCGCCAAGACGGTGGAGCTGAGCGACCGCCTGGGCCTGACTGGCAAGGTCATATTCTTTGGCGATTGGGTTCCCTATGAATTATGGCCCAGCTATCTGCTCGAAGCCGATATCGGCGCGTCACTCCATCGTGAGGCCCTGGAGACCCACTTTGCCTTTCGCACGCGCATGCTCGATTACATCTGGGCCGGGCTGCCGATGGTTGTGAACGGGGGCGATACGACGAGCGAACTGGTCACACGCTATGGCCTGGGCCAGGTTGTGCCGCCGCAAGACACTGAGGCGATTGCGGGCGCTATTGTTCAACTGCTGGATACGCCTGATCTTCGGGGGACCTATCGCGCCCACTTTGAACAGGTGCGGCCAGATTTTACGTGGGAAAAGGTGTGCCAGCCAATCGCACGTTTCTGCCAACAAGCGCGCCTGGCCCCCGATCGCGCGGCCGGCCTGACAACATTGACGTCGGGCAATGCCGCTGCCATAGCCGAGCGCGACGCCGAAATCGCCCGCTTGCAGAAATTGGTGGCAGGCTACGAGCGAGGGCGCTTTATCAGGCTGACAAAGTGGTTGCGCGGCGGTTGATTGAATATGCCGCATCCCTGAAAGGAGACAAGTGTCACAAAACAGTCCATCAACCATTGACCTGGCCGAATTGCGCCGGCAGGTTGACTCTTTAGAATGGTATCACACGCTCGACCTGGGGAATGGCCTGCTCACTCCGGGCATTTACGATCATCGCCCTTACTTGCGCTACTATGGCCTACCGGAGGATTTGACAGGCAAAACAGCTCTTGATGTTGGCGCTGCCAGCGGCTTTTTCTCTTTCGAGCTGGAACGGCGCGGCGCGCGCGTGACGGCGGTTGACTTGCCGGCCTGGCTCGCCCACGATTTTGGCCCGTGCTACAAACCAGACAAGACCGCCGAAGAAGGCTTGCGCTACTTGCGAGACCCACTGCAACTGGCGCAGCAGGCCCTAAAATCCCGCGTCCAGAAAATCGAACTGTCAATTTACGATGTTTCGCCCGAGACGGTGGGGATGCATGACCTGGTTTTCTGCGGCAGTCTATTGATTCACCTGACCGATCCGGCGCGGGCCTTGTGGCAACTCCAGCGGGTCACCCGCGAGACGGCTATCATCGCCACTGTGATTCAGCCCGATTCAAGCCCAGAACCCGTGGCGCTTTTTGTAGGCCATCACCGCGGCGACGGATGGTGGTTTCCCACTCGTTCATGCTTTGAAGCGATGGTGCAAAGCGCCGGTTTTGCTGGCTGGGAGTGGTTCTCAGAATTTCGCCTGGACTATCGCGATGGGCAGCCTGGGCCTTATCATGGGGTGATCCGGGCATGGAACACGCCTGAACGGCCCGCTTTGCCCGAGCCAAAACAAGCCAGGTCTCAGCAAAGCCCCCTGGCTGCATCAAACCGCGCGTTGGCCGAACGCGATGCCGAAATCGCCCGCTTGCAGGAATTGGTGGCGGGCTATGAGCGAGGGCGTTTTATTCGATTGATGAAACAAGCCCGCAAGGCGCTAGGAAGGTAAACCATGAAAGCCTCAGTGATTGTGTTGGCTTGGAATGGAAAGGATTATATGGCAGATTGCCTGGCGTCGGTATTTGCTCAGGAATATCCCGATTTTGAGGTCATCGTCGTGGATAATGGTTCCACAGATGGCTCGGCGGATTGGGTGGCGGAGCATTACCCCCAGGTCAAGCTGATTCGCAACGAGCGCAACCTGGGCTTTGCCGCGGGCAACAATATTGGGCTGCGCGCCGCCACCGGTGATGTGTTGGTGTTGCTGAATCAGGATACGGTTGTACATACGGGTTGGCTGGCGGCGCTGGTCAAGGTGTTGGATGATCCTGCGATAGGCATTGTGGGGTGCAAGATTCTTTATCCAGATGGGACGATTCAACATGCCGGGGCCTATTTGTATGGTGTGGACGGCAGATCAGAACATATTGGGCGGCGCGAGCCGGACACGGGCCAGTATGACCAATTGCGCGACGTTGATTTTGTCACGGGTGCTTCGCTTGCTCTGACGCGTTCCACTTTTGCCAAAATCGGGCCGCTCGACGAGGGCTTTGCGCCGGCTTATTATGAGGATACCGATTGGTGCTACCGGGCGCGCGCAGCCGGCCTGCGCGTGGTTTATGCTCCGGCCGCCGTGGTGACGCATTATGAATCCACTGCGACCCAACCGGCCAGTTACATGCAAAAGGCAATGTTGCATTATGGACGCTTGCGGTTGCTGTTCAAGCACAAACCCCTGCTGTGGCTTGGGCAGGAATTCGCACCGGCCGAAATGAATTGGGCCAAGCAGTTGGGCCGCACGGTCGAAATGATGGCCGTGCGAGACGCCTATGTGCGACTGGTGCTTTCATTGCCCGAAATTCTGGCTTTTCGCTTGCGCCCAGGCGGGATTGCCCAAAGCCAAGACCCCCAGAAAGAGTGGAACGAACTGCTGGCAATGGTATCTGACTTGCAGAATAGCTGTGTCCAAGACCAACCCCTGGAGACTTTGTATACCCAATTAGAGTATACCGAAGAGCACGCGATTGGCGCCCAAGTGCAAAAAGCGGCCTCTGGCCAAATGTCCGAATCGGACTTGGCCCAAAGTGTGTGGGGCAGGCTGGCGGCTCAGTGGGAGGTTAAAGAGCAGCCTTTTCACTCAAATGCTCCCGTGCTGGGAAGCGGCATAGCGGCGTTTCGTGAGGCGTGGAACAATATCTCTACACGCTGGTATGTGCTGCCCATGCTGCAACAGCAAGTAATGTTTAACCGCAGCGTGGTAGACTCTCAGGCCGAAAGCGCCTTCACGCAGATTGCCATATTGCATATCATGAAGCAAGTGCTGGGCAGCATCGAAGACCAGAGGCGCGATGTGGCCCAGAGCGTGCGTGATATTGACAGATTGGCGCAGGCGCTAGCCCAGTTGCAAAGGATTGAAGCTTCAAAATCAGGTGAGGAAAAAGAACATGGACAAACAAGATCTTCAAGCCCGGGTTGATAAAATTCAATGGTTTCACAATTATGAGCTGGCGCCTGGCGTCATGACTCATGGCACAAGCGATATGTTAGAGCGGGGGGGGTTTTTTCAGATCCCGTCAGACTTGACCGGCAAGCGTGTGCTGGATATTGGGTGTTCAGATGGATATTTCACTTTCTTGGCCGAATCGCGCGGCGCGGAAGTAGTGTCCATAGATGCGTGGCCTCGGGCGGGGTTCTTTTTGGCTCACGAGGTGCTCAATTCAAAGGCCAAGTTTTACCACATGAATGTATATGACATTCACCCCAATAAGCTAGGTCTATTTGACATTGTGTTCTTTTTTGGCGTGTATTATCATCTCAAGAACCCTATCTTGGCATTGGAACGGGTCGCCAGCGTGACGCGCGGCTATGCTATTGTTGAATCAGAGATTATGCCCCAGCAATTTTCTGAGGGAGAAGGATTGAGCCGCTTTTACGAAAATCGAGAGCTAAATGGTGACCCAACCAATTGGTGGGTCCCCAATGTTCCCTGCTTTCTGCAAACAATTCGAGCGGCCGGCTTCCCTCGCGTGGAGATGGTGACTTGTTACCATGACCGGCGGGGTGTTGCTCGAGCCTACAAGGGACCCCGCACGGCCGGAAAAATGTTGACCGAAGATTATTATGTGGCTATAGATGCGCCAGCCGCCGAGGCTCAGGTAGATGGAACCGTCTCAATTGATGGATGGGCGCTCAGCCAACTTGAACCGCAGGGAGGAATTGAACGTATTGTCATTTACCTGGACCACCTGGATGATCCAGCCTGTGAATTGGGCGAGGCTCACTATGGCAGTTGGCGAGCAGACTTGACGACTCACTTTGGCGAGGCTTATGGGCCGGTCGGTTTCCAATTTGCTTGGAACACGGCTGGCGTGTCGCCAGGGAAACATACTCTCTATGTCATGGCCGAAGGGAAAAAGGGCTGGCATTCTAGTTTTGTGCCGGTCGCAGTTGGCGCAGGGGGGACTAGCCAGGCTGCCAGCGCGCAGGCGCGTGATGCCAGGGCGCAAGATCAGGCTGCACCGCAAGACCTTAGCCTGACCAAGCTAGAGCTTGCATTGTCTGAGGCAGAGGTCGCCCGGCTGCGGGCGTTGGTGGCGGGTTATGAGCGGGGACGTTTTATTCGATTGATCAAGTGGTTGCACAGCTTGACAGCTTTTAAGAAATGATATAGTTTATGCGCTTACTCCACGTCACTCATCAGTATCCTCCGGCCATAGGCGGGTCGGAACAATATATCGCCGATCTTTCGGAGGAGCTGGCCGCCCGCGGCCACCAGGTGGATGTATTCACCAGCCGCTCGCTCGATTTTCACACGTGGCGGAACGAGCTGCCCGGCTACGAGCGGCGCAACGGCGTCAACGTCTATCGCTTTCGCAGCCTGCAGCGGCGCGGCTATGTGTGGGCCATGCTGCATTTTGGGCTGCGCCATTATTGGCCGGCGCAGGCCCGGCGCTACGAGCCGTTTATCTTTTTGGGCGGCGGCCCTATTTGCCCGGGAATGTATTGGAGCATACGCCGGCGGGCGCGCAAGTATGACCTGGTGCATCTCAACTGCCTGGTTTATTCGCACGTGGCGTATGGGCATTGGGCGGCGCGCTCGCAAGGCGTCCCCACGTTGATCACGCCGCACCTGCACTTTGACCAGCCAGTCACTTTTGCCATCGGCTACATGCGCCGGGCGCTGCAAGAATGTGATCATAGCATTGCCGATACCGAGGCCGAGCGCATCCACCTGATCAATATGGGCCTGGATAGCTGGCGGGTGTCTACGGTCGGTGTTGGTGTGCGCCCCGAACAATTTCCCACCCTGGACCGGCGCACTGTTCGCCGCCAATTTGGCTTGCCAGAGGATGCTTACGTCATGCTGTTTTATGGGCGCAAGGACGAATACAAGGGAATTGGCCGGGTCATTAAAGCCTATAGCGCCTTGCGCGACGAGTATCCACAGTTGCGCCTGTTTAGCATTGGGCCGGAAACCGATTATTCGCGCTCACTGTTGGCGCGGTATAAAGACTTGCCGGGATGGGTCAACCTTGGCGCTTTGCCTGACCAAGCTCGCGCCCAGGCGCTCAACGCCGCCGATTGCCTCGTGTTGCCATCGCAGGGAGAAGCCTTTGGAATCGTTTTTTTGGAAGCGTGGTTGACACATCTGCCCGTAATCGGCCCTCGCAATCCATCCGTCTCAACGCTGATCAGCGAGGGGCAAGATGGGCTGCTGACCGATCCTACCGACGTGGACGAACTGGCGACCTGCGTGCGGCACTTGATTGATCATCCGGCGTTGGCGCGCCAGATGGGCGAGCGCGGCAGGCAAAAGGTGTTGGCGCGCTACACCGTAGCCCGCATCGTTGACAGAGTTGAGGGCGTGTATCTGCGCGCGCTGCGCCGCCGCCGGCGAGAGAATGGCCGCCCCGCCCCGCCCTTGCCCTCGGCCAACAAGCCTCTTGCAAGGAGCGGGCCAAGATGAACATTAGTTTGATAGGACCAGGAAGCGGCGATGCCTTGGGCAAAATGTTGGCGCAGGCGCGTTACTTTCAATCGCAAGGCAATCGGGCGCAGGTGTATGTGCAGGCGCATGGTGCGCAAGCGCCCGCAAGTGTCGCTGGCGTTGCGCCGCTTGCCGTCGAATCGCTCACAAATAACCCGCCCGCGCACTGGGCTGAATCAGAGCTATACATCTATCACGACCCTGGGCCGTTCGCGTTGTTGGAGAGCGTCAGGCAAATCCGGCGCGGCCTTGTGCTATGGGATTGCCACGCGCTGCCCGATCCGACGCTGGTCCACTGTGCAGACTTGTGCATCGTCGAAACGTCCCAACTGCGCGCGCAGTTGAACACATTGTTGGGCTATCCACTGGAGCGCATTTTTGTCATTCAACCTTCAGAAAACGAAACGCGCTATGGCGAGCAACTGAATAGCCTTGTAGCCCTGGCGCTGCAAGATGCCCTGCCTCGGGCCGAGCTGCCGGCCGCCCCGGCCAAAGCGGCCAGGCCGCCAGCGCGCTTTGACCACCTGGAAGCGCAGGCCGATGTGATGCTGCGCGGCTATGAGGTTCGCTCCAACATTCCGCTGCTGGGCGGGTTGATCGCCTGGACTCGAAAAAACGTCACCTCGCACCTCCGCGAGCCTTATCTGGATCCCACCCTGGAGCAGCAGGTCGCCTTTAACCGCCGCCTGGCGCGCGAGCTGCGCGCGCTTGCAACCGACCAGGCCGATACGCTTCAACGCTTGGGCCGCATGGAAGGCTCGCAGCAACAGCCAAGTCGGATTCCCCAGGCTGCTCATCCCGCAGAGGTAAACAGAGCCAATAGTGTTGAGACCGTCATCGAGATTCGTGATCCTGCGATTGACGAAAACGCCGTCATTCAGCGATTGCGCGCGCATGTGGAGCAACGCCGCGCAAATGGAGCTTTTGACATTGACCCAGCTACCTTCCCACCAGAGGCTCTGCACCCCAAGCGTATTGAAGAACACACAGCTACCGAGGTGCCAATGGTCTTGCCGGGCTTGAATCAGGCCATAGTCGAGCTATCTGCCCAAAGCCACCTGCTCGAATCGCGCTTTGCCTCGTCCACACCCATCATCGGGCCGTTGATTGTAGCCGCGCGCCGCGCGTGGAACTGGATGTCTACCAAATGGTATGTGCTGCCCATCATCCGGCAGCAATCCGAACTCAACGCGCGGCAAATCACGCTGTTGAGCGAGCTGGCGCATTGGCAAGAAATCAACGCGCAGTGCACAGCCGAGCTGCAAGCGCGCATTGAGGAGCTGGAAAAGCGCCTGGCAATCTTGGATAGAGGGGAAAAGCCGTAATGCGCGTGCACCAACTGATCCACGGCGCAATGTTTGGCGATGCAGTCTGTGGCCAGGTCCTTGAAATTGACGCGCGCTTGCGCGCCTGGGGCTACCAAACGGACATATTTGCCGAGTATGTCGCTCCAGAGATAATGGGACGAGTGCGACCGGATCGAGACTATCTGGCTTACTTGAATGCTGCCGACGATTTATTGATTTATCACTATTCGATTTACACCCCCAATGTTCGTGCTTTTTTAGCGACGCGAGGGCGGCGCATTTTGGTCTATCACAACATCACGCCGGCGCACTTTTTCCACGGATGGGATGCAGCCCTGGAAGCGCGCTGCGAGATTGGTCGGCGTTTGTTAGGCCAATTAGCTGTGTGTGATTTGGGACTGAGCGATTCTGAGTATAATCGTAGAGAACTGGTGGAGGCTGGTTTCCCAGAAGAAAAGACGGCCGTCTTGCCCATCTTTTTGCCGCTGCGCCAATTAGAAGCGCAGCCGGTTGATGCAAGCGCAGTCATCAGCTTGCGCCAGGCGGGCCTTGTCAACTGGCTGACCGTTGGGCGAGTGGTCCCTAACAAAGCGATTGACGACATTATCCGCATTTTCTATGTGTACAACCGCTATATCAATCCTCAATCGCGCTTGTATGTGGTGGGGTCACGCTATATCCCCTCTTATGACGCGCAACTGGATGCCCTGGTGGCAGAGATGGGTTTGGTGGGCCGGGTCGTGTTTACCGGGCGCGTGCCGGGCGCAGACTTGGCGGCCTATTACCGGGCCGCCGATTTGTACGTGGTGGCCAGTTTGCACGAGGGTTTTTGCGTGCCGTTGATTGAAAGCATGCACTATGGCGTGCCCATCCTGGCGCGCAAAGCTGCCGCCGTACCAGAGACCTTGGGGCAAGCCGGCGTGCTGTTTACAGATTTGGGTTATGAGCAAGCCGCTGAAATGGCGCATCTGCTGATTACAGACGAACCGCTTCGGCAGCAAGTGATTCGCAAGCAAAAAGAACGCTTGTTAGAGTTGGGGCCCGATCAAGCGGAATTATCCCTTCAGCGTATGTTGGGCCGATTGAATTTATAGAAAGAATAAGATCTTTACGGAGGGTATCACATGGGGTCAAAAGCAAATTCCAACAATGATTTGGCAACACAAGTCGCAGAATTAAGATGGTATCATACACTAGATCTTAGGAATGGAATTATCACTCCCGGCATTTATGATCATCGTCCATTTTTAGGATATTATGGGATCCCAGAAGATCTGACCGGCAAGACTGTTTTGGATATTGGCGCTGCAAATGGGTTCTTCTCTTTCGAGCTCGAGCGGCGTGGCGCGCATGTTACGGCAGCGGATGTTTCCAACTGGTTTGACACTGACTTGTCTCCACAATATCGGCGCAAGTTAGAGGAGGCAGCAAATGAAAGAGCAAATTTCTACTTTCATCAACCCTTTGAAGTTGCAAAACGAGCGCTGGGCTCAAAGGTGACCAAGCAATACATCAGCATCTATGATGTATCGCCTGATACAGTTGGCATGTTTGACCTCGTATTTTGTGGGAGCTTGCTTTGCCATTTGACCGATCCCATCAAAGCACTTTGGAATATTGCCAATGTGACGAAGGAAAAAGCCATCATAGCAACAGTGATTGATACCCCGGATATTGGGTTACCTATGGCTCTTATGATAGGCGACCCAGCAGGTGATGGCTGGTGGGCGCCAACACGCACATGCTTGGAGGTCATGATGGCGTGCGCTGGATTTGTGGGGATCGAATGGATTAGCGAGTTTCAGCTTAATTACCGTAACCAATCCATTGGCCCTTACCACGGGGTCCTACATGCTTACAAGACAGTCGAAAATTGGACGCCTCAGACCAGGCACCGGGATGAGATTCTTGAACGACAGCAACATACTACCAGGACTAGAGCGCAGGGAGAGATAGAACGGCTCAAGGCAATAATTGGTGACTATGAGCGCGGGCGTTTCATTCGATTTATGCGGTGGATCAAAGGGTTTCAAAAGAGTCATCAATAGGTGAGTCCATCATGTTATTCATCAATTTGGGTTATGGCAGGTAGCCGAGATGGTGCCCCCTGCTAATCAGCTATGAGACGCTGCATAACCAAGTGACTCGCAAGCAAAAAGAATATTTGCTGGAGGCTAGGGCCAGACCATTTGTCACAACTTGGCGAAATTGTGTCTGTCAGTTATCAAAGTCATGCCCAAAAGGGCAATAAACTGGCCTGTTTTCGTGCTTGAAGCGAGCCTGGACGCTCGATTCGACCGGAAATTCAGGCCTGGCGGGCGAGATTCGCCCCGAGTTGTGGCCAAATTGCCTATTGAAAGGTCCCAAACGGCCAAGTTGTGAGGCATGGGCCAGACCAAACAGAAGCGGCCCCTAGGCATGCCCATATCCGAGTGAACTGTTTTGAAGGCACATAACTGCTTTGGCAAGAGTTGAGTTGCATACGGCTTAGACCCAGACCCAAGGAGCAAAATACATGGATCAAATTTCATACTATACTCTAAAAATTGGGGACAATGTGCAATTCCAAGTTGCCGTTGGAACACAGTTCTGGGACCCGATCGGCCAGGCCATTGCCGACCAAACCTATTCGTTTCCTCCCGTTCTCAATTTAGCTTTCAAGCTCTTGCAGCCTACCTACAAAGTGATTGATCTTGGTGTGCATCTTGGCACCTTTTCACTAGGGGCGGCTGCGTTGGGATGCGCCGTTCTTGCTGTTGAAGCATCGCCTTATAATGCAGCCCTTGTTAGAGCTAGTATCGCTCGCAATCAATTTGATCACGTGCAGATAATTACAGCGGCAGTCAGCGATGCTCCTGGAACTGTAGAGTTTGTGGAGGGAGGCCCTTTTGGATCTGTTGCTAACCCGTTTATGCAAGGATCCAAAGTCCATGTCCCGTCGGTGACGGTGGATGCACTACTTGCCGAAATGGGGTGGAATCACGTTGATTTTATCAAGATGGACATTGAAGGCTCCGAAGTTGCGGCAATTCGGGGAATGTCACATTTGCTTGCCAGGGATGATGCGCCGTTGATCATTTACGAGTCTAATGGTCATACGTTGCGCTTTTTTGGCGAAACACCCAATCGCCTTATCGCTGCCCTTGAAGGATTCGGTTACAAAAATTATCGTATCAAGCCGAGACAATTTGTACCTGTTCGATCCGATGAATTGCAACCCGAGTGTAATGTTGACTATCTGGCTATTAAACACCCCCTGTCCGAAAGCATAGGGGGTTGGCAAGTCGTCCCAATGACGCTTGAAGAGACAATAAACCAAACCTTGGCATCGTGTGCAGATGATATACCTGAACACCGTGCTTATATCGCCCGCGCCCTGGCCACAGCCGATCAAGCCATAGTGCTCGACCCCAGGGTCATGAAGGCTCTCGAGTCCATGCGTATGGATCCTGACCCAACCATCCAAACGGCTGCCTCTTGGTTCGATTTCTCTCGAATGGAATCCATTGCTCTGCCAGCGCAAATGGGAGCCTTATTGGCGCGACTCGAATCTTTAAAATCGCGGACCGATATTATGTTGCGAGGATATAGTGTCCAATCCCAAGTTCCGGTAATCGGCGGCCTGATTGCATGGGTTCGCAGGAACCTGACCTCTCATCTGCGCGAGCCTTATTTGGACCCCATCATCGAGCGACAAGTTGAGTTCAATTGCCATATTTGGCAAGAGATTCACAACATTGCCGCCATTCAAGCCCTGGTGCTCCAACAACTGGCGCGCTTGGAGACCCAGTTGTCCTCGGAGTGTGGCTCGATGGAGAAGCACGATAGCGAGAAATAGAAACTATGGATCAATTAACCGAAAACATTGCCGGCGCGGCCCAGACGCTGCAAGAGATTATCCAGGCAGCGCGCCAGCGCCACGATGAATTAGGAAAAGGCCTGGCCTCGGTTGCCCAGATGGAGGCGCTGCAAGGGATGCAGCAAAAAGCCTGGGTGGAAGCGCATTGGTTGATTGCCTGGCCGCCCGGAGTGTGGGGCAAGCTCATAGCCTTGTGGCACAAAGTTATCCGGCGATTGCTTGCCTGGTACATCAATCCTATCGTCCGGCAGCAAAACGAATTCAACCTGGCCGCGCTCCAAGCTATGCAAGTGCTTTCCAAAGAGTTGTTGGAATTGCGCTCCAGCTCTTTGCAAGAGCATGCCAGGCAACACGCGCGCCTCGATGAAATGGCGGCGCAAATCAAGGCATTGCAGTGTGAACGTGGTGAGAAGGAACCGTGATGCGAATCGCTTTTTTTACTCCCCTCTCTCCAATCCGGTCCGCCATCTCAGACTATAGCGAAGGCTTGGCCTTGGCCATCTCCAACCTGCCCGGCGTAAAAATTGATTTGTTCATTGACGATGGCTACAAGCCGGATAACCCTATTGTTGTTGAACGATTCCAAATCTACAATTACCGTGAATTCAAGCCCCATGCAGGTAATTACGATGCCAGCCTGTATGCCTTGGGCGACCATAGCGCCTACCACGGTTATATGCTCGATTTTGTCCACAGCCATCCAGGTATTGTCATTCTTCATGACGTGACCTTGCATCGCTGCATCATGCAGGCCACACTCGGCCGAGGCAACCCCCGAGCGTATCTGGATGAATTAGAATGTGCCTATGGTATCCATGACCTGCGCCTTGCCGAGCAAATTCAGGCGGGATTGGGCAATCAACTAATTTTGGAATATCCGCTTACCGAACGCATTGTAGATAACAGCCAGGGAGTAATTGTCCACAATCACCATGCGCGCTCACAAGTACTAGCTAGATGCCCCAACGCGCTGGTACAGTGCATACCCTCCCCCTTTTTCATGCCCCTAGGCTTCCCGCCTTTTCAGTTAGACGAGCAGCGCGCGCAACAACGCGCCACGATGGGATTAGAAGAACATTTCGTCGTAGGCTCGTTTGGCATATTTGTGCCTGACAAACATCTGGAAGATTGCCTGAGCGCCTTTGCGCACGTCGCCCAGAAATATCCCAAGTCCAAGTATATCCTGGGTGGTCAAGCGTTGGGAGGTTACGATTTGGCCGGGCAGATTAAGAAAATGGGATTGGAAGACCAGGTTATCATCACCGGCTGGCTGCCGCCGCCGCAATTTGCCCAGCACATGTTCGCGCTCGATGTGGGGATTCATTTGCGCTATCCCCACATTGGCGGCACGCCCTATACCCCCATCCGGCTCATGGGACTAGAGGTCTGCACCATCGTCTCGGATATCGAGCCGCTAGCCGAATTGCCCCAGGGCAGTTGCATCAAAATCGCGCCGGATCAATATCAGAGAGACACGTTGACGGCGCTGCTTGAATACCTGGCCGACCAGCCCCGGTTCCGCCGCCAGGTCGGCGACAATGGCCGCCAATTCATTGCCATGCACCACAACGTTGACCAGATTGCGCAGCAGTATGTTGACTTTATCAAAGTAGGGAGCAAGCCGTGAGCGATACAGACAATGTGGATGGGGTGGTTGAAATCCGCGCTTCTGAGATAGATGTTGAAGCAATCCTGGGCCAGATTCGTGAGAGTCTCCACAGGCGGCGTGAAGCGGCGCAGGCGCAGGGGCTGGACTTTGATGCGTTGGCAAAAGGTGTTTACCAGGAAGACGCAGAGCGCCTGGACGCAGCAGTTTATTCCAACTTGCGGCGCTTGAACGCTGTGTATAACCGGATCACTGTTAAACAGTATGTCAGCCCGCGTCACATGCCCCTGATTGGCGGCCTGGTTCAGCGCGCGCGGGCAGCGTTGCACGACCTGGTGATTTACTATGTCAACACCTTGGGCAGCAAGCAGATTTTGGTTAACGAAACAACCGTTCGCTTGTTTAACGCCTTGCTGGCAGAGATGGAACAAGATGCCGCGCGCACCAGACAAGAAATGGCGGCGCTGCAAGAACAACTAGCTGTGCTGCGCGCTCAGCTTGCAGAATTGCGCTCCAAACAGGACCAAGCCTGATGCGCATTTTGTGCGTGGCGCCGCGTTACGGCGAGACTGTGCTGGGGGGCGCCGAAGCGCTGGTTCGTGGCTTTGCCGAAACATCACTGGCGCTCGGCCTTGAAACTCATGTTGTTACTTCGTGCGCAGTAGATGCCGTTACTTGGAAGAACGAATTGCCGGCAGGCCCTTGCCAGGTCAACGGCGTGCGTGTGTGGCGCTACCCGCTGCAGGCGGTGCGCTCGGCAGAGCGGCAGCGGCAACTGCACTATCAGTTGATGACCAACCAGCCGCTAGAGATTGACGAGCAATACGAGTGGCTAAACTGCGGCCCCCACAGCCCGCAGCTTTACGCCCACATCCAGCGATACGGACCGCGCTATCAGGCGATTCTGTTTGCGCCCTATGTTTTCCCGCTCATCCAATATGGAGCCGCCATTTATCCCCATCGCAGCGTGATCTGGCCCTGCCTCCACGACGAAGCTTTTGCCCGGCTCGAGCCAACCCGCCTCATGTTGAACCAGGCTTGGGGCATCATCTATAATTCAGAACCCGAGCGGGAATTGGCGCGCCGCAAGCTTGGCATTGACCATCCACGCAGCGTGGTAGCCGGCATTGGCATAGATGACCGGCCGGGTGATGGGGCGCGTTTCCGTCAGCAACACAACCTGCCGGGCGAATTTTTGCTCTATTCGGGCCGGCTGGATGATGTTAAAAATGTCCCCCTTTTACTGGATTATTTTGCAGCCTACAAGCGCCAGCGGCCCGGCGACCTCAAATTGGCGCTGATGGGAAGAGGCTCTATCGAAATTCCTTCGCATCCAGATGTGGTGCTCCTTGGCTTTAAACAAGGACAAGCCAAGTTGGATGCCTATGCGGCCGCCACCCTGTTATGCCAACCCTCTGTCATGGAAAGTTTTTCAATCGTCATTATGGAAGCGTGGCTGGCCGGCGCGCCGGTGTTGGTTCATGGCGATTGCCCCGTGACGCGCTATCATTGTCAACAGAGCAACGGCGGCCTGTATTTTAGCAATGAGGATGAATTTGCCGGGTGTGTGGATTGGTTTCTAGATCACCCGCGCGAGCGCGCCCAAATGGGCCGGCATGGCCGCCGCTACGTTCTGGAAAATTACACCTGGGAAGCGGTGGCGCGCCGCGTGCTGGGGGCGCTGCGGCAATGGCTAGAGTGATTCGAGCTATCCACCAAATCATGCCGGCGTTCCTTTACGGCGATGCGCTGGGCAACCAGGCTTTTCGCATCAGGGAATTGCTGCGGCAGTGGGGCTTTAAATCTCAGGTCTATGCCCACTTTCGCGACCAGCGCTTGCCTGACCCCGGCGTGGAATACACCCGCTATCGCGGCGACCCCAATACCGGCTTGATTTTTCATTACTCTATCGGCTCGCCGCTGACCGAATTCGTCCGGCAATTGCCAGATCGCGTGGCGCCCTATTATCACAATGTGACGCCCGCCGAGTTTATGCGGGGCTATAACCTAGAGTTTGCAAACTTGCTAGACCAGGGCCGCCGGGAACTGGTCTTGCTCCAGGGCGCTCCCCTTGCCTTGGCCGCCTCAGAATACAACCGCCAAGAAATGCTTGCGCTCGGATTCAAACAGGTTGAGGTGTTGCCTTACTTTGTCTACTTTGACGAGTTGTTGGCGTCGGCAGACAGCCCGGCCGGGCGCAGTGTTGTGGCCCGTTACAAAGATGGCTGGGTCAATTGGCTCTTTGTTGGGCGGCTGGTGCCAAACAAGCGGCAAGACGATCTCATCCGGGCTTTTAACTATTATTACCACCTGGTGAATCCCCACTCGCGCTTGTTCTTGATCGGCTCGGATGCCAATGCGCCCGGCTACCGCCTGGAATTGGAGCTGCTGGCGCAAATGCTGGGGCTTGAGCACGTTCACTTGCTTGGGCCAATCGGGCTGAATGAAGGCTTGGGGGGCTATTACCGAGCGGCCAGCGTATTTGTGTGCCTCAGCGAGCACGAGGGCTTTTGCGTTCCCCTGGTCGAAGCGATGCGCTTTGATGTGCCGGTCATTGCTTATAACGCCACGGGCGTGCCCTATGCCCTGGGTGGGGCGGGGGTATTGGTCAATCGCAAACGCTATGATATAATGGGTGAGCTGATTGATGTAATTGTGAAAGATGTGAATGTGCGGCAGCGTATTGTAGAGCGCCAGCGGGCGCGTTTGGCAGAATTGTCGCCCGAACTGGTTGCCGCCAGGTTGCAGCAGATCATCAAGCATTTCACGGCGGGCTAGCAGCCCGTTAGAGAGCAGGCTGGCATCCCTATGCCAGCTGGGCGGCGGGCCAGATGTAATGGATGAGGCGTAGATGGATGTGGGTGGTGAGATGGTATGGTTGGCTTGAAGCGAATTGGCCTGATTTTGACGCTTGTGATTTTTACGCTCTTGATTCCTCTTCAGCGACCTCCACAAATTCAGGCTGCTTGGAACATTAATCCGCCTAGCGTGGCTGGTTTTCCAGCCGCCCTGGGCAATGGGGGGGTATATTCTGAAGCTTCTCTGACACTGGCTGACGCAAATGGCGATGGCCAGCTAGAGATTTTTGTTGGCAAGCCTGACGAATCGAACCCCAATTGCCGAGGCCGCCTGTATGCCGTCAATGCTGTGGGGACAGTCTTGTGGAACATTCAGACTCGCGCGCCCATTCATTCGACGCCGGCCGTAGCCGATATTGACAATGACGGTGTGCCAGAGGTCGTCGTAGGGCTAGGGAGTGTTCAAAGCGAAAACTGCGCCAATGGAGGGGTGCTGGCCGTCAACGCGCAGACAGGCGCCCAAAAGTGGATTTTTGACACCCAAGATTGGCTCAACCACGCCCCTAACGGTTTCACTGATCCTGTCTTCTCATCGCCGACCATTGCCGATCTTGACCACGATGGCGACCAAGAAATCGTGTTTGGCGCTTGGGACCAATGCATCTATATGCTGAATGGCGCCGGCATCCCACTATGGCCGGAGTTGAACGCCATCTCGGGCCAGCACCACTGCGGTATGCATGGCTTTTATAATGAAGACGTGATTTGGTCTTCACCGGCGGTGGCCGATCTCAACGGCGATGGCATTCTGGAAATCATTACCGGCGCCGATATTACGGCCGGCAACCGCTACGGCGACCCCAGCGGCGGCTATCTGTACGTCTTAGACATCAATGGCGCGCAACTGGCCCGGCGCTGGTTTGACCAGCGGCTATATTCGTCTCCTGCCGTTGGCGATATTGACGCCGATGGGAAATTGGAGATTGTCATCGGCACGGGCACCCATCTTGCCAACAAGGGCTATTACACCACGGCTTGGAATTTTGTTCCGGGCGCTCCGGTCACCTCGGCCCTGGCGCAAAAATACTATTGGGCCACAAGCGGGCGCGTCTTTACTTCTCCGGCGCTGGCCGATTTGAACAAAAATGGCGGCCTGGACGTGGTTATTATTTCCAACGTTGGAGATGGGGCCGAGACCGGCGGCCAAGACCTGGGCAGCAAAGTATTTGCCTGGGATGGCAAAACGGGCGCCAAGTTATTTGAAACGATGGTGTGCGATTGGCTGGGCAACGCTTTTATTACTCATTCGTCGCCCGTTGTTGCCGACATCACAGGCGATGGAAATTTTGAAATCCTGTTCAGTCATGCCTGGGAAATCGCTGTTCTGAATCGCAACGGGACCTATTATACCGACTATTCTTCGGTTGGCCCCAACAAGCCGGCTTGTGCGCGCACTGTGGCGCCGACCACCCAACTGACTTTTTATGCCGCCAACTCTGTCTATGGCACGCCGGCCGTGGGTGATTTGAACGGCGATGGCGGCCTGGAAGTCGTCGCTAGTGGCGGGCAAAACTATGCCGGCCCTAACCCTGACGGGGGAGCAATTTACGCCTGGAAACCGGCCAGCACGGGCGCTCTGGCCTGGCCAATGTTTCGCCGCGACGCCCGCCATACCGGGCGCTACCTCAGCCCGCCTGGCCTGTCGGTTATTCCATCTACGATTTTCTTGCTGCACCAGCAGGGCGATCCAAGCGACCACGAATTTCACTTGACCATTAAAAACACGGGCGACCAAGGCTTTAACTGGACTGCAACGTCTACTCCCAGCGTGACGCTCAGCCACTTGTCGGGCACGGTGGTGACCCAGGCACTGTTGACCGTTACGGCCCATACCGGCAGCCCCAGTTATGCGCTGGGCACCTATGACTTTGGGCCTCTAGTGTTTGAGGGCCTGTCAGGCGCTAACCCAGTGGCTGGCAGCCCGGCCACTGTGCCGGTGACGGTAAAAGTCGTCGAACAGATTTACCCGGTTTTTTTGCCAATCGTAAAAAAATAGTCCGGCAGGTAGCGACCCATTGGTCGTTGTTCTGACGACTAGAATAGTGAGTGAGATTATTTTGATTATTCGTAACTACTCTGGTCACAGAGCTGCACCGAGTAAACGCAGAGGCTCACAGAGATTTTTGTTTCTAATTCTCTGCGTTTCTCCGTGTGTTCTCTGTGAATCTCTGTGTAACGGCTGAGCAGTTACGATTATTCAACCATAGTGCGTTTCTTACCACCAAGGCGCAAAAGCACACAATCTTGGCATCTCTTTTGGCTTGGTGTCTTGGTGGTTAGCCTGGTTTCTGTCGGGAAAGAGTTTCCCAACAGGAACTAGCCTAAATGCGCGCCTTGTGCGCTGAGCCGTAAATCACCAAGCTATTGGGTGAAATGGAAACCATATCATGAATTCACAAAACAAGAGCAAGCAAAAACCAGAACCCTCTGGTTCTCAACCGCTGCAGCGCCCATCCATCCGCCAGCGATTCAGGCGCTTGGGGCGTTCTGCCGGGCGCTGGACCTGGATGGCGCTGGCTGTCTTGGCTCTGGCTGCCATCTTGGTGGCCTTGACACAGGCAGACCTCCTCAAGTTGCTCACAGGCACGGCAGGCCAACTGCCAACCTCAACTCCGCCTCAGCCCACAGCCCAAGCTACCCCCCAGCTGCAAGTTGGCTCACCTGGCAACGTGGCCTTGGGCAGCAACTTGATGTTTATCGAAAACGTTGGGCAGTTTAGCAACACGGCCCGCTTTTTGGTGCGGGGCAGCGACCGCTCTATATGGTTGGCCGAAGATGGAGTGTGGGTCACCGCGCTCGAACGAGCAAGCCCGAAAACACAATCGCCAACAAACATAAACGAGCTAGGTCTAGAGTCTTTTCCTCCCCTTGCCGCGTCGCAAAGAGGCGTCAATCTCAAGGTGAGCTTTTCCAATGCCAATTCTCATCCCCAACTAGTGCCTTTTAATCGCCTAAATACGCGCGTGTCTTTTCTCATTGGCAGCAATCCGTCTGACTGGCATACTGACGTGCCAGTGTGGGGTGGCGTGCGTTATATAGACCTCTATCCAGGTGTAGACTTGCAAATCACCGGCGAAAATGGGCGCTGGGATTGGCAGCTTGCGGTCCGCGATCCGAGTTTTGATATTTCGAATGTGCGGCTGCGCGTAGAGGGCGCGGCTGCCCTGAGCTTGGAATCACTTTCTCTCTCTAGGGGCGAGGGCGAGAGTGGCGCAGCGAACAATCATTTGCGATTGTCCACGGCAGTAGGTGACATTGTTTTGCCTCTGCTGGCAGCCGCAGGGGCAAGCGCGCCGGTGCTCGGCGGCCAGGAAATCACCAGTCCCTTTGCCTCTCCCCTCGCTCAACCTGCCCCAGTCACACAACAGGTGATTGACCCTCAGGATGACTTGCCCAAACTGCTCTACGCCACTTTTTTAGATGGGAGTAGCGAAGATAGGGGCCGCGGCATTGTTGTAGATGGAGCAGGCAACGCCTACATCACTGGCGAAACTGGCTCTCCCGATTTTCCCACTCAACCTGGCGTATTCACCACCACCCACAGCGGCTCGATGGATGTTTTTGTGGTCAAGCTGAACCCCAGCGGTTCAACCTTAGATTATGCTACCTTCTTGGGCGGGACTGGTGAGGACAAGGGCTATAGCCTGGCTGTAGATGAGGTTGGCTATGCCTACATTACGGGCGAAACTGACTCGGCTGATTTCCCCATCACCTCTGGCGCATATATTACGACTCACAACGGTTTGATGGACGTTTTTGTGGTCAAACTAAATCCCACCGGTTCTGCGCTGGAATACTCTACCTTCTTGGGCGGGAGCGACGCTGAGGGCGGGCAAAGCCTCGCTATAGATCAAGCCGGCCATGCTTACATCACCGGCAAAACTAGCTCTACAGATTTTCCCACTACAGCGGGCGCGTTCGCCGCAGCGATTGGCGGCCTGATGGATGTTTTTGTGGTCAAGCTGAATCCCAGCGGTTCAGCCTTGGACTATGCTACCTTCTTGGGCGGGGTTGGCGATGAAATGGGCAATGGCGTTGCTGTAGATGCGGCCGGTAACGCTTATGTGACCGGCGCCACCGCCTCGGCCAACTTTCCTGCTACCAAGACCTTTACGGCTACCTCTAGTGGCGCTTTTGCCGCTTTTGTGGTGAAACTGGATCCTGCTGCTTCGACCCTGGTCTATGCTACCTTTCTGAGCAACACCGGCCCCGATAGTGGGCGTGCCATAGCAGTAGATAGCGCAGGCAACGCTTATGTTATGGGCATGACCGCTTCGTTTGATTTTCCTACTACAGATGGCACTCGATTGAAGGGCCTGAGCGATGCGTTCATTGTCAAGTTGGATGCCAGTGGCTCTTTCGTAAACTATGCTACTCTCTTGGGCGGAAGCGGAACTGAATATGGCTTTTCCCTTGTGGTTGATGAGAACAACAAGGCCTATGTCACGGGCAACACCTTGTCTGCAGATTTTCCCGCCACCAAGAAAGCTTTTGATAAAAGCTATAATGGCGGCTCTTTTAACAATGGCGATGTATTTGTGGCGCAGCTAGATTCCATCGGCTCGCTCTCGTATGCTACTTTTCTGGGAGGAAGCGGAGGCGATTACGGCAGCGCTATTGCTGTAGATAAAAGCGGCGCTGCTTTTATCACAGGCTACAGCGACTCGACGGACTTTCCTACCACAACCCTGGCGTTCAACTCTACTCCCAGCAGCGGCGCTCATAACGCTTTTGTGGTCAAGTTGCGAATACCGCTTGCTTACTCTGTTTCAGGTCACGTGTCTGATGATGCTGGCAGCCCCGTGGCAGGCGTGACCATAGTGGAGAGCGTAGGCAATACCGCCATCACTGATGCTCATGGCGATTACGTCCTTGGCGACCTGGCTGGCGGCACGTACACCATTACACTACTCAAGAGTGGCTACACCCCTGTCTCTCGCCTGGTCAGCGTGCCGCCGGATGTCACTAGCCAAAACTTTACTATCACGCCGGCTTCCGAGCAGATCTACTTGCCCCTCGTGCAAAGAAATTGGTAATGGTAATGCGAGAATGTGGTTCTATTTCACCCCAAATAGCGCAAGAGTAGATGACCCTGGCCTCGAACAATCTCACGCACCCCTATGACAAATAAAAAACTTTCGGTTCTCCTCGTCACCCCCAGCTACTATCCTTTCGTCGGCGGCGCTGAAACGTATGTGCAGGCGATGGCAGAACGCCTGGCGCAAAACGGCCATGATGTGAGTGTAATCACGACAACGGCTACTCAGGTAGATTGTTTCTGGAACCCACGTTCTCCCCAGGCGCAGCCAGGCCCAGATTGCTATAATGGCGTCGCTATTCATCGTTGTGCGCTAGGACATTTGCCTCTGTCGCCGTGGTCGTTTTACCTGATGCGAAGGTTGTCGCCAATGGTGTCAGGGTTGCCTTGGGGAGCCTTGGCTGCGCTCAATCAGATGTCGCCCTGGATGCCGCGCGTTCCCCACATTGAGGCCGCCATTCAAGCGTTTGCTCCCAAGCCCAATATTATTCACGGAGTGAACATTGCGCTGGAATGGCCCTTGATTGCGGCCGGCCGCTATGCTCGCCGGCTTGACATTCCATTTGTCACCACCCCCTTTGTGCACATTGGCGCGTGGGAGGTGCAGCGCAATTACACCATGCGCCACCAACTAGACGCCCTGAGCCAGAGCCACGCCATCGTTGTGCAGACCGCTCTCGAGCGCGAGGTGTTGGTTGGAATGGGGTTGCAGCCCAATCGAATCATTAGCGTGGGGATGGGAGTGGACCCGGATAAATTACAAACTGGCGACGCCCAACGCTTCTGCTTGCAACAAAACATCCAGGGACCGGTAATCACCTTTATGGGTGCATTGACTTTTGACAAGGGCGTGCTTCATGTGTGTGAGGCGATGCGCCAGCTATGGCAGCAGGGGGTGTCGGCTACGTTGGTGTTGGCAGGCAAGCCAGTGCTGGCGGGAGGATTTGACTCTTATTACGAGGCTTTACCTCAGGCCGACCGGGCAAATATCCGCTTGTTGGGCCAGGTCGGCGGCCAACTCAAGCAAGACATGCTGGCTGCCACGACTGTGTTCGTCATGCCATCGCGCATTGATTCATTTGGCATCGTGTATCTGGAAGCGTGGGCTTGTGGCAAGCCGGTTATTGGCGCGCGGGCAGGCGGCGTGCCGGCTGTGATTGACGAGGGACAAACAGGGCTGCTGGTAGAGTTTGGCAATGTGAAAGAAATCGCCGCAGCCATTCATCGCTTGCTCGATAATCCATCCCTCGCCCAGGCGATGGGAGAGCAGGGGCGGCAGCGGGTTCACCAGCACCGCACGTGGGATAGTGTGTATCGCAAAACACACGCTATCTATCAAATTGTGACGGGGCAGATCGAGGGGCCTTTGGAGCAAGTCGAGTGCATCTCCTGATCAACGCCACCGAGATTGGGCGGCAGCGCGGTGGCAATGAAGCCTATCTCTTGGGGCTATTGGGTGGCCTGTGCGAACTAGCTTGTTCGCAGCACCAAATCGAGTTGTTGGCGACAGATGAAGGAGTGCGCGCGCTTTCAGGGCATCCACAACTAGCCCACTTGCCCACGGCCAGCATAGGGCGTTACCATCGGCTGCGCTTTTATTTGTGGCAGCAAACGCAACACCTTCGCCAGACCAGGCCCGATTGGTACCTTGCCACTTTTTTTCTGCCGCCTGTGCTGCCGGCGCGTGGAGCCGTGTTGGTGCACGATATGTCTTTCCGGGCGCGGCCCGAATATTTTCCACAGTCCATCGCTTTGTATATGCGGCTGTTAACCGGCATGGCCATTCGCCAGGCAGAGCGAATCATCGCATTATCTGAATTTACTCGCCGGGAAATTGTGCGTTTTCATCCATCGGCTGCGCCTAAAATTGTTGTCATCTATCCGGGGGTGGGTCGTGAATTTACGGCGCGGCCCTCAGGCAGCGATCAGACCGTGCTGCAACACTATGCGTTACAGCCGGGCTATATCTTGGCTGTGGGCAATATTCACCCGCGCAAAAACCTGGCGCGCGTCTTGCAGGCCTTTAAATTGCTGCGGGCACGCCTCGGCCACGCCATCGCTATGGTGTGGGCTGGGCATCAACGCTGGAGCAGCGACACCTTGACCGAGCAGGCCCAACAATTGGGTGTGCATATTGTTGGATTTGTCTCGCCCGAACATTTGCCGGCCCTTTATCGCCAATCTGGCGTGCTGGTGTATCCCTCGTTGTATGAGGGGTTTGGTTTGCCGCCAGTAGAAGCGATGGCTTGCGGCGCGCCGGTTGTCGTCAGCAACTCGACCGCCTTGCCTGAAGCGGTTGGAAAAGCCGGTCTATTGGTTGACCCGAATAACGCGGTCGAGTTGGCCGAGTCTATTGAGCGCGTCTTGCAAGATGCGGCGCTGCGCCGCCAATTGCGAGAGCAAGGGTTGGCCCGCGCCCAGGAATTGCCGTGGTCACAAACAGCCAGCAAGCTGCTAAATGCGCTCTCGCCTTGAGTCCCTCTTTACCATTCCTTGTTGGTTGACGCTCCTCTTTAACAATGTTACAATCCTGCCCGTGAAACCTTTTCATGTTATAACAAAAAGGCTGCGCTGCCTCTCTGGTCTGATCACTTTGACCCTCACTTTGCTATCGGTAGCTCACCCAATGGATTGTGGATAATGCGCCATACTCTAAGATTTGCGCTGTTGAGCGTATTGTTCTTGGCGCTCTGCGGCTGCTCTGACTTTGTAGATACCACACAACCAGATTCTTCGCTCGGCTTGGGCGGCCCTGTGGCCGATGCTCAAACAGTGGGGCAGACCTTTGTCGCGCGACACGGTGGCTTGAATGGCATTAGTATCTTGGCCAAAGTGGATGGCCCGCCAGGAGATGGCGTTGCCATTCTTCATCTTCGCAGCGACCCCACACAAGACCAAGACATTGTTCAATCAAGTTTGCCCCTTGCCGGCATATCAAATCCTGGATTTTATCTGTTTTCTTTCCCACCCATTCCAGAAACACATGGCAAGCGTTATTATTTTGTCATTCAAGCGCAAGGGCTGCCTGAAGGCAGCAGCCTACAAGTGGGCCAAGGGCCGGTTCAGGCTTATGACGATGGCGCCATGTATCGCTCTGATCAACCCAACGGCAAACAACTCGCTTTCCGCTTGCATTATGATCGCAGCAACTTGTTGCTGCAAGTAATTTTGGGCGCCGTGAGCGATATAGGGACTATGATGATTGCGCTGGCGCTGTTTGTATTGCCTGGATGGGCCTTGCTGGTGTATTTGCTGCCCCCTGAACGGCTGAACTGGAAAACCACATTAGGTTTGGCGGGCAGCCTCAGTTTGTGCGTATATCCTTTGATTATGCTGTTGGCGCGTGTGGCCGGCGCGCAACCTGGGGCAGCTACGGCATGGGGGCCTGTGCTGGCAGCCGGTATTGCGCTGATTGCGCGCTATCGCCCAGCGCCCCGCGCGCTTTGGCCCAGTGCCAAGGTCGCCTTGCAACAATGGGCCTGCTCGGCAGGATTTCTGCCGAACTTGGCTTTTGGGGGCGTAGCGTTGGCGGTCATAGCTGTGCGCTTGTTTGTGATACGCGGCTACGAGATTCCGCTGTGGGGTGATTCGGTGCAGCACGCCTTTATCGGCCAATTGATGGTTGACCATGGCGGATTGTTTGACTCTTGGCTGCCTTATACTCCATTCCAGACCCTCACCGTTCATTTTGGATTTCACAGCGATGTTGCAGCTTGGCACTGGTTGGTGGGCGGCGATATTTCGCGCAATACGCTGGTTGTAGGCCAAATCGTCAATGCCCTGGCAATTTTTGCCTTGGCGCCGCTGGCAACCCGCTTGCTCAAGAGCGAATGGGCCGGTGTCGGCGCGTTGCTCGTGGCCGGATTGCTTTCGCCCATGCCAATGGAGTATGTGAACTGGGGGCGTTATTCTCAATTGGCCGGGCAAGCCGTGTTGCCGGGGGCAGCCTGGCTTACCTGGGAGTTGGCAGAAGCCAAGTCTCTCAGGCGAGCTTGGCAGGTGACGTTATTGACAGGGATTGCCCTGGCTGGCATGTTCTTGTCTTATTATCGAATGCCCCATTATTACGCAGCCTTTGTTGTGGCCTGGCTGTTGGCGTGTGGCTTGCCTCGATGGCGCCTTGATTGGAAGCCTTGGAGCAGATGGGCTGTTCAATTGACCCAGAGTGGCGTGGTGATGCTGGCTTTGGTGGCGTTTTGGCTTGCGCATATTGCCGGCGGCAACCTGGCGACCTCAATTGGGACAGGCATCATTAGGGGATCAACCCTGGAACAAGTTCAAAGGGAATATGAAGGTTTTCGCAGTGTGGAGCTGTATGTTCCTCTAGCACTGCAGGCATTAACTGTGGCAGGCATGGCTTGGGGCATTGTGCGGCGGCGTAGCGAGGCGGTGGCAATGGGCGCCTGGCTGGTTGGGCTGGTTGGGCTGATCGCAACCAGATTGATTAGACTGCCGGGCTCTAACCACATGGTGAGTTTTGCTATCATGATTAGCCTGTATATGCCGGTTGGGCTTTTGGGCGGTTATTTTCTCGACGTGATGTTTAGCGCGTTAACCCAACGCGCCAGGTGGGGCGCGGCAGCGATAATAGCAGCTTTGCTTGTCGCAGGGGGCTGGGGCGCAATGGCGCGCAGCGCCGTGATAGACCACGCCTATCGTATAGTTGCCCCGGCCGATCTGGCCGCCATAGAGTGGATTCGCGCTAATACCCCGCCAGAGGCCCTTTTTCTCGTTGATGGTTTTTTGATCTATAACGATCAATCAATCGTCGGCTCGGATGCTGGCTGGTGGATACCTTTATTGGCGGGGCGGCAAAATACAATGCCCCCACAATATGCGCTTCTGAACGAAAAACCCTATACGCCGGAATATAACCAGGCCATTGTAGACCTTGTCTTGCAATTGCGCCAGGTGGGGGTCACTTCGCCGGAAGGCAGGCAGTTGCTATGCCAATACGGCATTACTCACGTTTACGTTGGCCAGGGGCAAGGACAGATTGCATTACCGCCGCCAGAGCCGATGCTGCCGATAGCAGAGTTGGAAGCATCGCCTCATTTTTCTCTCCTATACCGGCAAGATAAAGTTGGCGTGTTTGCTTTTAATACGCAAGAGTGTCAGTAACTTGGAAAACATCAAGGCAATAATACTTTCCAGATTGGGCGTGGCAGCCGGCCTGATAGCTTGTTTGTGCGTGATACAGGTTATGGGAGGGCAACCCAGCCCACTGCCGCACTGGCTGGCAAGTGTTGGATTTGTGGCGGGGCTGATGACGCTGGCAGAGCTTTACAACAAGTTGAGGGCCAGCGGCTCATTTATCCAGCAGAGCATTGGAGTGATTGCGCCTGTTACGCTGGTGGCGGGCCTGTATGTATTTACCTCCAATACCTGGGCGGCCTGGGCGCTGCTGGCGCTTTTTTATGCTCTTTTAGCTTGCCTAGATTCTGGCATAATGGCCGCCTCGCCACGCCGCCGGCTGGGGCGCTGGGGCGCGCGCTTTATCTTGGCGGCCGCGGGCGGTTTTTTGCCGCTCCTTGCCAACCAGATCGAATCTCGTTTTGCCGATGAAGAATTTTTTGTTTTTTTGCATGGAGTTGAGCTAGCCGGCTTTTGCCTCTTGTTTCTGGTAGCGCATGGTTACCTCTATCACCGTAAGGATAGATTGACAAAACACATGAGTAAAAAAACACACCTGGCCAGTTGGCTTGGTATGGGTAGCTTGGTGAGCCTTGCTGTCGCTTTGATTCTATGGAGTATGCCGGCCTATCAAGGCAGCTTTTACACTCTTAATGCGCCTGGTTACCCTGGCGTCACGGCCACCTCGCCGTTTGTGTGTGCCCAAATCGCACCAGACCCTGCTCAGCCTCTTGGCAAGGAGATCCATCAACGACTCCTGGCAAGCGTCCTAGCCAATCCAAACAAGGCCGTGCTCGAATTTGGAATGTTGGCTTTGGCCACCGGCTCACCGCAGTGGAGCCAGGCTTTTCGAGCGGCCATTCTGGCCGAAGCAGAGGCTGGCCGCTTTACCGGGCCGGCCAATAGTGTCAAGTCCACTCAATATGAAGCAGCAGTGCGAGTATATTACACCGCCCAGGTGCATGCAGCTTTTCCGGCCTTGTTTAGTGAGCAAGAATGGCAGGTTCTGCGCGCATGGTTTGCGGCGATCAATCGGCGCGCGCTGACGGTAGAATGGGTAGATTGGATGTATGCGCTGGCCTTTTCCAAAAGCCCAGAAGGGCCTTATGAAAATCAAGAAAATGGCGCAGGCCTCTTGGCCCTTCTTGAGCTTGAGGGGCTTGCTCCCCCGGAATTGTCTTCACTCAACCGGGCTTATCTGGAACGGAACAAGCGCGGTTGGGAGCAACGTTTCCACAATACTGACGATGCGTATGTCTACCAACCCGAGTGGGTCATTAACGCGTATTTCCAATCGCTGTATTGGCGGCAGTTTGGCCAGGAACCTAATCTCATCAATCGCCGTTTGTCCTTTGAGTGGATGTTGCTCCAAGCTTTGCCTGACGGCGCTTCTCTGCGCTATAATCACCCTGGTTTGCTCCCTATGGCTGGCCCAGCCTATTTGGGCGCTCTCTTGACTGACGATCCTCGTTTTATTTGGTGGAGCGCCCGCGTTCTTGAGCAACTGGGGCCAAGCGCCTTTTTGCGCGCGTGGCCTGGCTTGGAAAAATCGCAGAGCCTGACGGGTGAATCGCCAACTGAAGGAACTTGCTTGATTTTTAGCGATTCAGGCTTGCCGAACCAAAAGGGCCCCTTGGCTCCAGACAAGATCGTCTTCCGCGATGGTTGGCAGCCTGACTCGAGCTATTTGCTGCTCAACCTCCGATTTAGCGGCTGGCACAGGTATAAAGCGACCAATACAATTTCACTCTTTTACAACCAAGAGGCATTGGTGTTTGAGCGTGCCGAAGGGCAATCGTATAGCTGGTTGCCCACTGGTCGCAGCCTGTTCAGAGACAAGCGCATTCCTCGTGAAAATCTGAATGGCCTGCTTATCGAGCGCAGAGGATTAGATTCAGTTTTGTCTGCCTTGACAGGCGACAGCTCTTGGGCGCAAGATCCGCCCCACTATGCCCAGGTGCAGACGTTTGAAACACTTGGCCCGCTAGATATAACCACCACTGTGCTGGATGATTGGCAGGGCTGGACCCATAATCGCGCGATTTACTTTTTTCACGGGGGAGCCGTGATTGTAATGGATTCTGCGGTTGGAGGGCAGGGTCAGGCTCATGTAACTTGGCATTTGGATGGCGAGTTCGAGCAAAAAGGCGATGCCCTGACAAGGTCATTGGAATCGGCCAAGTTAATTTTGCCTGCCAAAGCTTGGAAAACAAGCCAACTTGATCGAAAAGACGATTCCACCTTGACCCTCACCTATCGCGCGCCTCGAGTGGGCCAGCTTGAACTGGCAACCACCTTGCTTGTCGGTCAGATGGGCCAGGCCGAGGGGGTTTCTCGCGCCTTGCTAGATCCACAGACGGGTGACTATGACGGCCAGTATGTCAATGTGCAAGGCAACCGGCTTGGCGTGCAATGGCTTTACAATGCCACTGTCTCAGAGCTCGGTTCGGATGGCTTGTCTACCAACGGCCAAATGATCAGCCTGGTTAAAGACGTGTCAACAGGCGAAATCACGGTGTGTTACACAGGCGGAACTGAGGCTCAAGTGTTATTGGATCGTACCCCATACACTGTGATGGTTGAGGGAGATCAGCGCATATTGGAGCCAGGGCGTGATTGGACCTATACACAGGGCAATTTGCACTTGTACAATGCCCCTGCTGGCCCAAATGCGTGTGTTCGCGTCTTGATCGCTACAAAATGAGCCGGTCCACCATTGCAATCCTATATCATGACTCCTCTGAAAAAACCACAAAAGACCTTATCGGAAATAGCAGGACGGCATCCCCATGCCAGTCCGCCAACGTACACTTGCACCTGCGCTGCGCTTGGCGCAAGTGCAGGTGTAGGGATACGTTGGCTATGTTATTTCCGATAAACTCTAAAGGACACCAAGCACACAAAGGATTTTAAGGCGCAGGTTGACAAAACTCTAAGTTTTTTTTGCGAACAAGGTTAACCCCCACTTGAATTTTCTTGGTGCCCTTTGTGTCCTTGGTGGTTAAAAAGTTTTTTATGGTATAGGAAAGTATAAAACTTTTCTACCCACAGGGGGCCTTTGGCTCCACCACTGCGAAAGCTGCGCCGAAGGCGCTTTCTTGGAAAAGTCATATCATGTTTTGTGTGTGAACTGTTGGCATCCACCAGGGGAAAAACTGACGCGTGCTTTTCCTCTTCTTGCCGGTTGACGCTCCTCTTTAACAATGTTACAATCCTGTCTGTGAAACTCATCATTCAAATCCCGTGTTATAACGAAGAGGCCACTCTGCCACAAACCATCCGCGATCTGCCCACGCAACTGCCGGGCATCACCGCGATAGAGGTGTTGGTGATTGACGATGGCAGCAGCGATCGAACCTCGGTGGTGGCGGGCGAGTTGGGCGCGCGCCATATCGTCCGCTTTCCCTGCCACCGCGGCCTGGCGCGGGGCTTTCAGGCTGGGCTAGATGCCGCCCTGGCAGCCGGGGCGGATATTATTGTGAACACCGATGCGGATAACCAGTACCAGGGCCAAGACATTGCCAGGCTGGTGGCGCCCATTGTTGCCGGCTGCGCCGATATGGTGGTGGGCGATAGGGGGGTGGCCTCTAGCCCCCATTTTTCTCCTTTCAAGCGCTGGCTGCAACAAATAGGAAGCCTGACGGTGCAAATGGCCGCCGGCATTAAAGTGCCAGACGCCACCAGCGGTTTTCGCGCCTTTAGCCGCGAGGCGGCTTTGCGCATCAATGTGCTTAGCGGCTATTCGTATACACTCGAAACGCTCATCCAGGCCGGCTCACGCCAATTGGGGGTGGAATATGTCCCCGTGCGCACCAATCCCCAAACGCGCCAGTCGCGGCTCATACGCAACGTGCCCCAATACTTGCTTCAATCGGCGGTGACTATTGTGCGGGCTTATGCCATGTATCAGCCGATGAAGGTTTTTTTGACCATCGGCGGCTTGCTGATCTTGCTGAGCCTGGGCTGGGGAGGGCGCTTTCTGTACTTTATGGCTCAGGGCCAGGGAAGCGGGCACGTCCAATCGCTGATCCTGGCTGCCATTCTTGCTATTGTGGGCTTTCAGACCACTCTGATTGGGTTGATGGCAGATTTGGTGGGGTTCAACCGGCGCATGTTGGATGAGGTGACCTATCGCGTGAAACGGATGGAGCTGGAACCCAAACGCGACCAGTGAGAATTACAAAGCTGTCCCCCGCGCCCACCAAAAGTAAAGCCGGCGCATGTCGGTGAATTGCGCGTTTTTCTCCCTCTAGCGCGCTAGACATCTATATAGCCCAAAATCCGTTCAAATGAAAAGGGCGTGTTTCAAATGAGTTGAAACGGCGGCCCAGAAACCAGGTTTTTCCGAAAAACCTGGTTTCTTTCAACTGAAATGAAACACACCCAAATGAATCAAGCCTGCTGTCTGGTTGGCCGGCTACGCCGACCCGCCTAGTTCTACGCCCCAGTATTGCGCTAATGCCCACAAGCCCAGGTTTGTGCTATAATACTTTCTGCTAAGGATTGGAAATTAAATAACTTTCCCACAATGGCGCCGAAATACGGGCAAAACGAGCTACAGATGAGCAAGTTATTTAATCCTTAGCCCTAAGGAATGAGACGTAATTTGCCCATTAGCCAAGCTAGCTGCGCGCTTGAAATGGACGAGTTATCCAATCCTTAGCCTATTCACAGTCCTAATCCAAGGATATCCAAACCATGCTCAAAAATTTTCTGGCCCGCCTTGGCGTGGGCGATTCAAGTGAATACGAACTAGCCCAATTGCGGCCGGTCGTTGATGAGATCAATGCGCTGGAAGCCAGCTTCCGGGCCATGTCTGAGGCTGAACTGCGCTCGCTGACCGAGCAACTCAAACAGCAAGTGGCTGAAAAAACAGCCAGTCCCCGCGCGCGTCTGGAAGAACAGCGCCAGCAAGTGCGAAGCGAGCCTGACCCCGACCGCAGCCGCACCCAAGGCCAAGAGCTCAAAAAGCTGGCGGCCGAACTGCGCAAAGCCGAAGATGCCTTGCTGGCCGAGGCCCTGCCGCGCGCCTTTGCCGCAGTGAGAGAAGCCAGCCAACGAGCGGTTGGCATGCGCCACTTTGACGTGCAGCTCATGGGCGGCATGGTTTTGCACTATGGCAAAATTGCCGAAATGAAGACCGGCGAAGGCAAAACGCTGGTGGCCACGCTGCCGCTCTACCTCAACGCGCTCGCCGGGCACGGCGTGCACCTGGTCACGGTGAACGATTACCTGGCCCGGCGCGATGGCGGCTGGATGGGCCGCATCTTTAACTTGCTGGGGCTTGCGGTGGGGTTGATCACCACCGATTTTTCCGGCTTGTACGACCCCGATTATGTAGACCCCAAAGGCCACCTGGAAGATGATCGCCTGGTTCACTGGAAGCCGTGCAATCGGCGCGAAGCTTACGAGGCCGCTATCACCTACGGCACCAATAACGAGTTTGGCTTTGACTATTTGCGCGACAATGTCGTTTACGACCTCAAGCAGTGCGTCCAGCGAGAGTTTCATTATGCCATTGTAGACGAGGTGGACAATATTCTGATTGACGAAGCGCGCACCCCGCTCATCATTTCTGGCCCGGCTGAACAGGCCGGCAACGAGTATAGCCGCTTTGCCGCCCTGGTTCGCCCGCTCCGGCGCAATACCGCCGATGAAGAGGCCGAGCCGAACGGCGATTTCAATATCGAGGAGCGCACGCGCGCCCTCACCCTCACCGAAAAGGGCATTGCCCGCGTCGAACAGATTTTGTTGCAGCAGGGTGTGCTCCAAGCAGGCGAAAGCATCTACGATCCTCAGCACGTCGCGCTGACCTATTATTTGGAAAATGCGCTCAAGGCCCAGCACATCTTTCACCGCGATAAAGAGTACATTGTTACCGAAGATGGGCGGGTCGTCTTGGTAGATGAGCACACCGGGCGGCCAATGCCCGGCCGGCGCTATTCGGAAGGGCTGCACCAGGCCATTGAGGCCAAGGAAAACGTCCACATTCGGCGCGAAGATGTGACCATCGCCACCGTCACACTGCAAAACTTTTTCCGCATGTACACCAAGCTAGCCGGCATGACAGGCACGGCCGTCACCGAAAGCAAAGAATTTACCAGCATCTATAACCTGCAAGTGGTCGTCATTCCCACCAATGTCGAATACATCGCCGGCCAACCCAAGTCTGGCCTGCGCGCCACTCGCTGGCCGGTGGATGGCGCCGAGCAAACTGTTTACTTGGATCAAGCCGGCCAACCCAAGTTCTTCAAGCGGGCGGACTTGGCCGACCAGGTCTACAAGAGCGAAGAGGCCAAGTATCGCGCCGTGGTGAGCGAGATCAAGGATCTACATTCGCGCGGCTGCCCGGTGTTGGTGGGCACGGCCTCGGTAGAACATTCGGAACTCCTCAGCCAGCTGCTCAGAAAAGCCAGCGTCACTCATCAAGTGCTCAATGCCAAGCATCACCTCAAAGAGGCCGCCATCATTGCCCAGGCCGGGCGGCCCGGCGTGGTGACTATCTCTACCAGCATGGCCGGGCGCGGCACCGATATCTTGCTGGGGGGCAACCCCGAAGGCCTGGCCGCCGACCGTTTGGCTGAATTATGTTTTGACTATGCCGCCCTGCGCCGCCTGGCGCGCCAGACGCTAGATGACCCCCAGGCGGCTCGCCAATTGGCCCAACGCGAGCGCAACCTGCGCCTCTCGCCCGACCTGGTGGATTGGGCCTCTAGCACGCGCGCCGAGTACGAAGCAGCCGCGGCGGAAATTGACAGTCGCCAGATGGTAGGCTTCCTGGCATGGCGGCTTCAATCGGCGTATGGCATGGATTATAACGACGCCATGACCCTGGTCAGGTATATCCGAGACGGCAGCCAGGAGAGCGCCCGCCAACTGGCAATCGAGCGCCAGCAGCCGTTGGAAACTGTAGCCCAGGTTCAACACTGGCTGGATGACTATGGACAATACCTCACAGCGCGCGACCAACCCGATACGCTGGCCGAATTTATTGCCGAGCGCCTTTTTGAGCAACATTATAACGCCCGCGCGGCGCTCAACCGGCATGTATTGAAAGATGAGTTAGACCAGGCTCGCCAGTTGCTCTCCAAGACGCCGGGCTTTTCAGGCGGCCTGGTTGAAGAGATACAAAAAATCAAAGAGCAGTGCGAGCGAGACCGCCAGTCGGTGTTGGCAGAAGGCGGTTTGCGCATTATTGGCACCGAACGGCACGAGGCGCGCCGCATTGACAACCAGTTGCGAGGCCGCGCCGGCCGCCAGGGCGACCCCGGCTCTAGTCTTTTTTATATCTCGTTGGAAGACGAGCTGATGCGCCGCTTTGGCGGCGATACAATGAAAAAGTTTATGGATTGGACGCAAATTGACGATAGCATCCCCTTGGAACACAATATGCTGTCCAAAACCATCGAGCAGTCGCAGCAGCGCGTTGAAGGTTATTATTTTGATATCCGCAAGAACTTGGTCGAATACGACGATGTGGTCAACCGGCAGCGAGAGATCGTCTATGACGAGCGACGCGAAGTGTTGGAGGGCAGCAGTGGCGATCTGGAAGCAAGGATTCGGGGATTCTTTGAACAAGAAGTGGGTATGCTGCTCGATCGCTACTTGGAACAGTTCCTTCCCTGGATGCAATCGCAAATTAACGAGGCGGTCCAAGATCACAGCAATATGGAAAGCGGCCGGGTGAACGTTAACGGCTTGGTCGCGCGCCTGCAGGGCATCTTGCCGCAGATTCACAGCCTCGACCGGCAACAACTGACCGAAATGAGCGCCGACCAGGTATCCGAACGGCTGTATGATCTCGTCCAAGAACACCAGGCCAGCCATTCCATCCGTTTGCTCACCCAAGAAGTCACCCGCTTTATCCCGCTGTGGCCTGCGCCAGCCTTTATCGGCCAAATGCGCACTACCGCCCAGCGCCTCCAGATACAACAAGCATACACCGCCGAGGTAAAGGCTGTTTTCGATAGTCTGACGGCCAACCGCATGCCCGCTGCCGAATGTCAGCAGCTATGGGCTGTCACCGAAGAGCCTATCGCCCAGGCGTTTCACGATCTGGCTGCGGAAAATGTCAGCCTCCAGGAACGACAAAAGCAGCAGAACCTCCTGATCTATCAATTGAATGGCGTGGTGAGCCAGATGCTGGTGGGAGTGCTCAAGTTGATGGATCGGTCGGAATTGGAAGAGGCGCTGCTTGATCGTGCTCAGCAGGTGATGGATGCCTGGCGGCAGCGGATTGGCGAAGAAGACCTGCGCACCTACGAGCGTTACCTGGTTTTGTCTACGCTCGACCACGAATGGCAGCAATACCTGGAAGCTATCAATGACCTGCGCCAGGGTATTGGCCTGGAAGCGTTCGGTCAGCGCGACCCCAAGATCGAGTTCAAACGCAAGGCTTTTGACATGTTCGATTCGCTTCGCGAGAGCGTGCAGCGCACCATTGTGGACAGTTTTTTTCGCAACTTGCCTTCTCACCATAATTATGTTCAGGCCCAAAGAGAAAGGGCCGCCATGCAAGAACAGGCAGCCCGGGCCAATTACCGCATCGAACAACACCGCGGCGGGGGCATCACGGTGCGGCGCGATGTGGAAAAAATTGGGCGCAACGACCCATGCCCTTGCGGCAGCGGCAAAAAGTACAAAAATTGCCACGGGCGGCGCAGCGGGGCTGAAGCGCCGTCGCCGCAGCCGCTTGCCCAAGAATCTGCTTCTCACACTCCTGCGGCGCGCATGCCCAAGGGGCGTGTCAAGCGCAAGCACTAGCGCATTAACAAGTACTTGGCGTCTTGTTGTGATATTATGATATTATTGAGGTTAATCATAACCATCACCATAATCATAATCAAGTCAGTGTTACAAGCATGATCGTTTGCTCAGGGGGGGGCAGCCAAATCCCCCAAGGAGGTCATGAGAGTTATGTCAACAGGAAACAATTTAGCAACTCGATTGATGGGAGATATGGATCCCAAATTGCTAGAGTTCCTTAAAAGCAAGGTCAATTCGTTCATCAAGTGGGACCTGGTGCGCTTTTTCTACGAAAACCCCAACACCACCGACACGGCTGAAAATATTGCTCGCTATGCCGGGCGCGACATTAGCTCGATTGAGGCCGAACTAGGCGAGTTGGTGGGCGCCAACGTGTTGGAGCGCAGCCGTGTGGGCGACATGACGGTGTATTCGTTGGCGCCTGACCCAGAGATGCGAGAGTTGATCCGCAATTTTGTGCTGGCATGCGATGACCGCCAATTCAGAGTAAGAGCAATCTATCACATCATTCGAGGCATGCGCTAAAAGCGCAGGCTGCAAGCAGCCATTGTGCTATGGCTGCTTGTCCCTTGCTTCTGGCAGATGGAGGGAAACCATGGATCGTGTCAAAACAGGCATCAAGGGCTTAGATGAAATGCTGTTTGGCGGTTTCCTGCCCGAAACCGCCAACCTGGTCGAAGGCGCGCCCGGCACGGGCAAGACCACTTTCGGGATGCAGTTCGTTTACAATGGCATTACGCTCTATGACGAGCCGGGCCTGATTATTACATTTGAACAGTTCTCGCAGCAATACTATCGCGATGCCGAGAACTTTGGGTGGGATTTTCGCGGCTTGGAACGGGCTGGCAAGTTGCGGGTCATCATGACCAGTCCCGAAGTCACCCATGCCGATTTAGAAACCGTCGGCGGGCGAATACAGACCATGGCCACCGAAATTGGCGCGCGGCGTGTCTTGGTAGATAGCATCTCGCATTTTGAACGGCTGGCTGGCGACCCGGTCGAGTTGCGCTCGGTGTTGTACAGCTTTATCAACGCGCTCAAGCGCGAAGGGTTGACCAGCATTCTCACCCGTGAAAGTTCAACCCTGATTGGCGAGACCGATGCGCCAGAAGAAGACATTGCCTTTGCGGTGGATTCTTATGTCTTGCTGCGCTATGTTGAAATCGAAAGCGCCATCCACAAAGCCTTGCTGGTGCTCAAGCTGCGCGGCAGCGACCACGCCAAAGATATTCGCCAGTTTGAAATCATCCCTACCGGCATCGAGGTGCGCTCTAGGTTCGAGGGGCGCGAAGGTATCATGAGCGGCACCCCGCGCCGCATGGCCGATTCATTTGTAGAGGCCTTTGTCAAAAAACGACCCGCCGGCCGTTAGTAGCACAGGTGACATGGTTAATTTTGCAAGTGCGTTGAATCGCATCCTTGTTTTATGCGCTTGGGGTGGAGTGAGCTTTTTGGTGCTTTTGCTCTACCGCGTTGCGCGCTTTTACCAGATGACGGCGAACGAACACACGCATTATCGTTGGTTCATCTTGCCACTGGTGTTGTTTGTGCTGGCGGCCATGCGCTATGCGTGGATCGCCGACTTTGCCGGCGACCCTCTTGGAGATGTGCTCGCCATATCGGCAGGCAGCGCGCTCATATTGCTGGGCTATCGCTTGTTGAATCTAATGATGGGAGGTCATCAATGACCCTGCTCACTACCCCCCTGAGCATTATGGGGTTGTTGGCGGTTTTCTTTATAGAAGTCATCCTGGCCAATCTCAGCCGCCGCTTTGGGGCCGTAACCAAGATGAAGCCCTACTATCGGGGTTTTTATGTTGCCATGGCAATTTTGGCTTTGCCGCTGGTCGTGCATTTGGTGCATAGCAGTGTGGTCCTGTCGCCGCAGCGTGGGCCCCAGTTTTTGCACAGCCCTGTTTTTTATCTTTTTACTTACCACTTGCCTTTTGTGGCGGCCGTGGCGCTTGGTATCTTTGAAGCGTGGCATTATTGGGGATGGCTATTTCGAGAATCACAACTACCTACAGGACGGCGACAGACATGAACGAGCCATCTGAATTGGTCCACCGCCTCGAGCCCTCTCAACCGGCCCATCATGCAAAAAGCCTGGCTGCGCTCAATGCTGTGGCCGCTACTGTCAGCCAATCGCTCGACCTGGAAACCACCTTGAATGTGGCGCTGGAGCAGGCCTTGCAGGTGATTGGCGTGGAGGCGGGGGGAATCAGCCTGGTGGATGAGGATGCTGGCGAATTGGCGCTGCGAGTTTCTCGAGGCTGGCGGCAGACCGACCTGGCCAATACAATGCGCCTCCCGCTGGGGGTAGGCATGTCTGGGCAGGTTATCGCCAGCGGCCAGGTGCTTGTCACGGGCGATGTGCGTGATGATCCCCGCCTGGCGGTGCCTGCCTTTGGACACGAGGGAGTGCAGGCTATGGCGCTGGCGCCCATGCGCGCGCACGGCAAGGTGGTCGGCGTCCTCAGCGCCATGAGCTATCAGCCACACACGTTTTCGCCAGATGATGTTACGCTGCTGGCTGCCATTGCCGACCAGGTGGGTGTGGCGATTGACAATGCCCGCCTGTACCAAGACACTCGCCGGCGGGTAGATGAACTAACGGCGCTGCACGAGATATCCGTGGCAGCCATGTATGCAGCCTATGATTTGGCCCAAGCGGCCAAGCGCATGGTCAATGCGCTGCAGCGCAGCCTGAGCTTTGAGTATGTGAGCTTGCTCTTGGTGAACGAGGCCGATCGGGTCATCGAATTGTATGCAACGGCTGGCCTGGCCGACGAGCAGTCGCCCATTATTCGCATTCCATTGGGGCAAGGCCTTGTGGGGAGTGTGGTGAACTCGGGGCGGCCCTTGCGCGTGGGAAAAGTGGAGCTAGAGCCGCGTTATTTGCCAGGCATTCCAGGTGTGCACTCTGAGCTAGCCGTGCCGCTCAAAGTGGGCGAGCAGGTTATTGGCGTCATTGATGTGCAAAGCCTGCTCCCCAATGCCTTTACGGCAGACGACGAGCGTGTGCTGATGACAGCCGCCGGCCAGCTCGCCATCACCATTGAAAATGTCCGGCTCTATGCCGAGACGCGCCGCCAGCTAGACGAGCTAAGCACGCTGCACCTCGTGTCATTGGCGGCCATTTCTACCCTTGACTTGCCCCAAGCCATCAAGCGCATTGTAGACACCTTGCAGCGCAGCCTGAGGTTTGAATATGTGGGCTTGTTTCTGGTTGACGAGATGGATCGCACTGCCAAGCTGTACGCCACTTCAACCCAGGCCGGCGAACGCGGGCGCAATGTGCTCATTCCCTACGAGCAGGGCATTGTAGGGAATGCGGTGGCAAGCGGGCAGCCCTTGCGAGTGGGAAACGTGCAGCAAGAGCCGCGTCATTTGCCCGGCATTTCAGGTGTCTGCTCAGAAATGGCTGTCCCGCTCAAAGTGGGCGGGCGGGTGGTTGGCGCAATTGACGTGCAAAGCCCACGCCAGAATGCCTTTACCGCCGATGATGAGCGTATGTTGGTAACGGTGGCCGGCCACTTGGCCAGTATCATTCAAAATGCTCGCCTGTATGCCGAAACGCGCCGCCAGCTAGACGAGTTGACCATTCTGTCAGAGGTCGCCTTGGCCGGGGCCAGCACGCTGGACTTGGAGCAGGTGCTAGACCGCATGTTGCAAGTCATTCGGCGCACTTTGCAGTTTGAATCGTTTGAATTCATCTTGCTCGACCCAGCCACCCGCATACTGCACACCCAGGTGGGCTATGGCACGTTGATGCGCGCCAGAGATTACGACGTGCGGGTGGGGCAGGGTGTGGTGGGCTGGGTGGCAGAACAAGGCCAGCCCTTGCTGGTGCAAGATGTCAAGCAAGAGCCGCGCTATTTCGAGGCCGACCTCCATACCCAGAGCGAGCTGGCGGTTCCCTTGAAGGTGGGCGATCAGGTCATTGGCGTGATGAATGTTGAAAGCCCGTATCTGAATCGCTTTACCGAGGATGACCAACGCCTGCTAACCGTGTTAGCTGGGCAAATGTCTGTCATTATTCAAGATGCGCGCCTGCATGCCGAAACGCAGCGCCGCCTGGTGCACGTGACGGCGCTTTACACCTTTGCCCAGCAGTTGAGCACCAGCCTGGATATAAACGCCGTGCTCGACTCGATTGTGATCTCGCTCAAGCAAATCCTCAATTGCCGGGCGGCTAATATCTGGCTGATTAATCATGAAACCCAGTTGCTAGAAATTCGGGCTGCCGCCGGGCTCCAATCCAAGTGGAAGCGCGAAGCCCGGCTGAAAATAGGCGTTGGCATTGCCGGCAAAGTGGCCGCTACGGCCCAATCTATCTATGTGCCCGATACCCACCAGATGGATTTTCTTTTCTTTGACCACGCCGTCCGCTCGTTGTTGTGCGTGCCTCTCATGGTTCACGAGCGCGTGGTGGGGGTCTTGGCCGTTGACAGTGACCGTCCCCAGGCCTTTACTTCTGATGACGAACTGCTGCTCACCATTGTGGCGGCGCAGGCCAGCGTGGCGATTGAGAATGCGCAGTTGTTTGAAGCTGCAACCGAACGGGCCAGCGAGCTGGAACAGGCTTACCGTGACTTGCAAGAGGCCGACCGGCTGAAGGACGAGTTGGTTCAAAACATGTCGCACGAGCTCAAAACGCCGTTGACTTTTGTCAAGGGGTATATCGAACTGCTTTTGGAAGGCGAATTGGGCGTCTTGTCTGAAGAACAACGCAACAGCTTGGGCATCGTATTAGAAAAGACCGATACGATCACGCGTCTGGTTGAGGATATTCTCCTGCTGCAACAAATTGAGCGAGGCTCGCTGCAAATGACCCGATTTGATTTGGCCGAGCTGGCCCAACGCAGTGTGGACGATTTTGAGCTAAGCTCTGACCATTCTGTTGCTGTCACGCTTGATGGGCAGGCCGCCCAGCCAGTGGTGACTGCCGATGCCGATCGAATCAGCCAGGTTTTCAATAACCTGATCGGGAATGCCGTCAAATTCAGCCCCAACGGCGGCGCAATCGTCATCCAGTTTCAGGATAAAGGCAGCATGATTCAAACGGTTGTTCGTGACACGGGCATTGGCATTCCAGAGAATCTTTTGGCCAGGGTGTTTGAGCGATTTTATCAGGTGGATGGCTCGTCCACCCGTCAATATGGCGGCACCGGCTTGGGGTTGGCGATTGTCAAGCGTATCATTGAAGCCCACTCGGGCCAGGTGTGGGTCGAAAGCCAGTTGGGCCAGGGAAGCTCATTTTACTTTACTTTGCCCAAGGTTGATTTGTCTGCTAAGGATTGGAAATCAAATAACTTGCCCACAGTGACGCCGAAATACGGGCAAAACGAGCTATAGATGAGCAAGTTATTTAATCCCTAGTCCTAATTAGCGAGGATTGCGATTAAAGGCGTGTGATGGAATTTTCTACTCCCCCAACCTTCACGGAATACCTTGATCGGCGGATGCAACTTCAGGCGTTGCAGGCCGAGTTGCACGCTATGCCCAAGATTGATTTGCACCGCCACCTGGAAGGCAGCTTGCGCCTGGAAACTCTGGCCGAAATTGCGCTTGAACATGGCATTGACCTTCCCAGTTATGATCTTGAAACTTTGCGCCCCTATGTGCAGGTGACCGAAGGTTATCAACCCGGCTTTCATCGTTTCTTGGAAAAGTTCAAATTGCTGCGCCGCTTTTATACCACGCGCGAAGCGGTTGAGCGCATCGCTTACGAGGCGGTGGTTGATGCGGCTGCCGACAATGTCAAATATCTGGAATTGCGCTTCAACCCCGTAGCGCTGGCCCATGCGCAATCCTTTCGTTATTCTGATGTCATGGACTGGGTGTGGCGGGCTGCGCAGCGCGCTCAGATGGAGCGCGATATCACGGTGAGGTTGATTGTTTCTGTCGTCCGCCAAGAAGCCGCCACCGCCACCGAGGTTATAGAAATCGCCCTAGATCGTCACCAGGCCGGCGGCATTGTGGCCATTGATATATCTGGCGACGAGGTTAATTTCCCGCTTGCGCCGTTTGTGCCGATCTTTAAAAAGGCGCGCCAGGCCGGCTTGAGAGTCACGGTGCATGCTGGCGAAGCCGGCGGCGCTAACAAAGTGCAAGAAGCCATTGAACTTTTGGACGCAGAACGCATTGGCCACGGGGTGCGCTGTATCGAAAACTCGAATGTCATCCGCCTGGTGCGCGAACGCCAGGTAGCCCTGGAAGTGTGTCCCACCAGCAACCTGCAAACCGGCGTGATGCGATTGTGGGGGCATCATCCACTGCCCGATCTTTATCGCCTGGGTCTGCGAGTCACGGTCAATACCGATGACCCCAGCATCTCTAGCACCACGCTGACCGATGAATACTGGGTTGTGCTTACGACCATGCACATGCAAATGGCCGACTTGAAGCGCATGTTGATCAACTCGGTGCGGGCTGCCTTTTTAACTCCCGAAGAACGGGCGGCTTTAGAAACCCGCTTCCGCGCCGAATTGTCATTGGGCGAGCACTAGACGGGTCGCGCAGCGACCCGCCTAGTTGACAGACCCACGTTTTCAGCCGATAATATTGCTATCCCTGGCATTTTTTACATTTGATCGCTCGTAAATCATTGGTGTCAACTTAACGGTTTGTCATTGCGAGCCGCCGCAGGCGGCGAAGCAATCTCGCACTTGGATTGCTTCGGCGCTCCGCACCTCGCAATGACAGCGGCTCCTAAGTTGACACTAATGCTCGTAAATCGTCGTAAATAGTCGTAAATAGGAGGACACATGCACCGCAAGATGATTTTGGCTCTGTGTGTTTTGGCGCTCTCACTGGCGTTGGTTGGACCGGCTTTTGCAGCCCCACAGCGGTATGGCTTGCCTACTTGGCATCTGGTGTACCCCGGCGAGACCTTGTTCTCCATTGGCCGGCTCTATGGCGTGAATCCTTGGGAAATTGCTTCTGCCAATAATCTGCCCGATCCCGACAAAATCTATGCGGGACAATATCTCTATATCCCGGCTATCTCTTATCAACCGTGGCCCGGCAAACTTCATTATGTCCAGGTTGGTGAGACCTTGCATTCCATTGGCCGTATCTACGGCGTCAGCCCCTGGTCTATTGCCGCCGCCAATGGCATTTACAACCTGAACTATATCTACGCCGGCCAGCGGTTGTACATTCCCTGACTTTATTAAAGAGACCCTGCCTAAAGACCCTTAGCCTATTTTTCGCACCCGTAGGCTTGCATCCCCATGCAAGCCGATTGCCGGGAATGTTTGCGCGCACTCTGGACGGGCAGCGTTTGTTTTGCTTGTTGGCGGGCTGTCATTGCAGTGCATGGCTACGGGGCCTGAATGCTATCCCCAACCTGTATGTCCCCCTCGGTGACGATCTGCGCGCGCAGGCCTCCCCTGTGAAGCAGCCCTTGCAAAACCTCTGGGCGAGTGATCTTGGCCAGGTAAGCGCACGGCTCGCACAGAAGGATGCCGCGCAGCGTTACTGCCCCCACCTGAAACTCGCGCTCCACCAGCTCGTTCAGGCTAATCCCTCGCGTGACAATGTTGCGGCGCGCGGCGGCCGGGGTAATTTTTACCCCGTACTTGGGTTTCAAATCCTCAATGGCCTCAACTTCGATCAATGTGATTTGTTGGCCCGAAGCGGTAGAATTAAAGTAACGATCTCCCTCTAGCCCCTTGCCAGGCACCGCGTGGGCATGGTCTAGCGATAGCATGGGCTGTCCTTCAGCCGGTGAGATGTGAATAGAAACGACGACTCCTTGTTGCATGTTGATTGCTACTCCTTATCCCTCAGTCAGCAAGTTGTCGTACTCGATCTCAAAGCGCAGCTTGTGCTTGGCTTCTTCTTGAGCCAGCGCCAGGAAAGTAGCCTTTACCGTCTCATCAGTGGCCTCGGCTGCCAGATCGCTGTACAACTTGAAGGCAGCTTTTTCTTTCTTCATCGCCACCACCAGCGCGCCCTGGTAGTTCGTGGCTGGGCCGGGCACGGCCTCGACCATATAATCGGCAATCTTTAAATCGAGCACTGGCTGCTTGGCCGGTGTCAATGCGTTGCCTGCTTTGATGGCCTGAAGCTTGGCCTTGTGGCCTTGCTCTTCTGCAAAGTTCTGAAAAATCTCGCGCATGCCGGGCGAGTTGGCCTCTTGAGAGAGTTGGGTGTAAAACTCGGCGGCTACTTCTTCGCTGATGGCATAATCCAATATATCGTTAACAGAATTCCACGGCTTCATTTTGCCCTCCTTGTTTCAAGCCTGTTGAATCAAGACACGCCATTTACGGCGTAAAAACCCAGTGTACTTTATAAAGAGCTGACACGCAAACCGCGTTGCCGGCGGATGCAACACAGCCGGGCGAATCCCTGAATTTGATTTGACATTCATCGAATTATATAGTACAATCCTATTTACATTTTATCGAATCAAAAATGCGGCAGCGCCGCAAATCAGGCCGCCGGCAACTCGGTTTTGTCAGGCTGCCACTTGGGGGCAACGATGGATTGCGAATTGGAACTGAATAAAGCGAATCGGCTCAAATTGGCCAGAGCTTTTCAAGAAAATAAGCGAGTGGATTATTCGTATCATCTCAATAAGTCGCGGGGAATTCAGGTTGTGTCCCATGACGCCCCCAATCCAAGTTGCCTGGCCCGTTCAGCAATCAGGTCGGCCAGTTTTGGGATTTGGTTAGCCTGGGAGACACGGTCATACACATAGTGGTAGAAACTCACGCCCAGTTTCTTGGCTGTGTCCGCCAGCGTCATGAAGGTATCCCAGGCTTGTTTGCCCTCTTCGGTGCGGGGTCCAAAGCTCACGTCGCGTTTGCGGACACGCCGACGGGCCGCCAGTTCCGCCGGGTTGTTGTGCAAGGGAAGTTCAGGATGCTTCAATATCATCAGCAAAGCATCTTTCTTGGCTTGGGTCTTGGCGATGCGATCATCCAAGTCTGCATAGCCGGTAGTCGTGGCGAACAGGGCGTCGAAGCATTGGGACAGCCGAGTCGCGTCGTCGCGCGTGGGAGCCTGTCGGTAGGTCAGGAGGTCGTCATACAAGTCCCAGTAATGTCCGCTAAAGTCGTCCAGCAGTTTGCGATGGTGGGGCACCACGGGGTTCAGCTTTTTGTAGTGGCGCGCATCGTGGATCCAACACAAGGCGAGTTCTTCCGTCAATCGCTTGAACTGGTCCGCGTCATCGCAGAGGAGCAACTCCACGATGGGAAAGTCTTGTTGGGCATGATAGGCGGCGACGGCCGCGGCTTCCAAGACCCGTCGGCGCGCTTGACTACCCAGGGTGGGCAGCGCCGCTGCCAGTTGTTGCGTGAACTCGGCTTGGCTCAACACTTGGTCTTGGGGCAACTGCTGCAAAACCGCCAGCGCCGAGGCGGGCAAGCTCACTGGCCCCAGCCACGTATACGCCTCAGCGTTGAGGCGGAAGGTCAAGGCCCGTCCATTGAGCAGCGCTTCCAGCACCGCCAGCCGATCCTTCTTGCCCGTCGTCACGTAAGCCGTGTACAAGGGGTTGCACACAGTATGACAGTGTTCATTCACCCCATTGACCCGCGTGCTGGTTTCATCGATGTGCTGCCACGGACTACTGCGCAGCCCCGCCGCATACACCGCCTCTTTTTCAGCATGGAACTCGGCCTGGTCTTTGATCAACAGGTTCGAGACCTCCCCCTCCGAAATGTGGACACCCACAAACCCGAAAAACTCGCTGACTTTCGGCTCACTCATGTTGGCCGCGTGATACAACACCACGCTCAGCGCCTTGACTCCCGGCCCAAACTGTCCCACGTATCCACGCGGCAACTCGGCCAGATACGCGCTGCGCGTGCTCTTCGAATAGAACTTTTCCTTGTGAAACAGCACATTGTCCGTCTCAATCTTGATGTCTTGCACGATGACGTCGTCGTAGCCTTTGAACTCGGCATCGGCTGGCAGTCGCGCCGGATCCACCTGCAAGACCTCCTCCCGCTTCACCTCGATGCGCTCAACTTTGCTCCTCTTCTTCCAGCCTTGGCGCTTGTGGCGCTCGCGCTCCGACGAATGATCCGTCGCCGTCGGAGAGGACGCCGACCGATTCGGTTTGATCTTCGGCTTGCCTTGTTCGCCTTTGAGCCGGTTGTTCTCGTCCCGCAGCCGTTGATTCTCCGCCCGCAGCTCGCGGTTGTCCGACGCCAAGCCCTCCACCAAATTGAGTAACTGGAGGATGGCTTGGCGAGCGCCTTCTATGTCTTGGATGGTGTTAGGATCAAACCCTTCGAGCATCGGATTACTCACCTACGGAAGCGTCATGCTATCATTGAGCATAGACGAAAATCGCGCCCGTGTCTAGTGTCGCTTGCCACGAAAAATGTGGCTGATTATGACTTGACTAAGACTCGCAGCGGGCCAAGTCGTTACCGCGAATTATTGAGATGATACGATTATTCCATTGATTGTGTCATTGAAGGGCAGATGGGAAAGGCTTTTGTTGATGATCTTGTTCACCCCACGGCTTTTCGAATTACGCTGGGGCCGTTTTGGTATTTTGCGGGCCAAGCCCGCAGCGCAGGCGGCTATCAGATGATGAAAGGCTTCCAGCCCTATAGTTTGCTCATGCCTTCTCCTGCCGCTTGGCTGGAAGCGGCTCGAAAAGTGTATGGTCAGCGCCTTCAGCCCTTTACGCGCTATAGCTTTTCCTCTGCCGACCTGTCTTTCGAACATTTGGCTCATCTCTTGGCAAGCTCGAAACACCAAGATCGCATTATTCCCATCAGTGTGGAAATAGCGACGCAGTTGGCCGGGCAGGCGGAGAGTTATCTAGAGCTGTCAGATTTCGATTCAGTGCAAGATTTTGTCGAGCGCGGCTTGGGGTTTACCATCTTGGACGGTGAAAAAGTGATGGGCGTAGCTTACTCTTCGTTGGTATGTAGCCAAGGCATCGAAGTCAGCCTCTATGTTGAAGAGCTTTATCGCCAGCAAGGTGTGGCGACGGCTCTGGGGAGCAAACTGCTGTTGGAATGTGTGCGGCACAATCTGAGACCCAATTGGGATGCGGCGAACCCAGAGTCGTGCAAATTGGCAAGAAAACTGGGGTATAGCTTTGTTGGAGCCTATGAAGCGTATTATTACACCGCGCAGTAGAAAAAATCTTACACAGAGTTACGCAGAGAACGCACAAAGAAACATAGAGAATAAAAGGAAAAACTCTGCGTAGCTCTGTTTTTCCTCTGGGAATCTCTGTGACCTGAGTAGTTGCGTGGAGGGATGGATACTATGGACGAATTGAATAAAATTTTCAAGGCTGATTTGCCGGACATTGAAAAATTAGCCCAGGCCTTTGGGTGGATTACGAATCAGCACATTGAGCACGGGCAGCGCGAAATCGAGCTGCTCAAAGCGGAACAAGACCGCCAGGCTGTGATCAAGGCGCAAGTCAACCTGGAGACAATCAAATACATGCGGCGAGTTTTTGACGATTGCTACCGGCAGGTGACGGGAAAGAAGGCTTGGGATGAGTAAAACACCTTTGCAAGAAAACCTGGAAGCCAGGGCGCAGCTTTTCAAGGCGCTGGGGCACCCGGCTCGCCTGTTGATTTTGAACCTGGCGCAGATAAAGCCTCGCCATGGCGAAGAACTGGCAACCATCCTCAACCTCAAGCCGGCCACCATCTCGCACCACCTGGCGCTGCTGACGGAGGTGGGCCTGCTGGAGCACAAGCAAGCCCAATACTACCACGTCTATTCGCTCATCGGCAGTGTGCTCGAAAAGAGGCTGAGCGAACTGGTGCAACTCCCCCAGCCCGGCTTGAAAGCAGAGGTGGAACAAGACGCCTACCGCAACAAGGTGCTGAGGACATTCTTCCGGCGCGGACGCCTGACGCAGATTCCGGCCCAGCTCAAAAAGCAGCAGATTGTCTTGGAGCGGCTGGCGCAAGAGTTTGAGCCTGGGCGCGCTTACGCCGAGCGCGAGCTTAACCAGGTCCTCCTGGAATTTCACGATGATGTGGCTAGCCTGAGACGCGGGTTGGTATCGCAGGGATTGATGCAACGAGAAAAGGGTATTTACCGGCGCGTTACCTAGCCCGACCGGATCACCCGCACGTCAACCGCCACAGCGCCTTGGCCTTTTTCGTACACGATCAAAGGGTTGATATCTAATTCCTGTATCGTCTCATCCTTAGCGACGAGCTCTGACACCGCCACGATGACCTGGGCAACCGCCTGGCGATCTGCTGGCGCTTGTCCGCGCAAGCCAGACAGCAGTTTGCCCGCCATGGTTTCATCTATCATTGCTTGGGCCTCATCCAGCGATACGGGCGCTAGGCGAAAGCTCACATCTTGTAGCAATTCTACATAGATGCCGCCGCTGCCAAAGGCGACCAGCGGGCCAAACTGGGGGTCGCGCACTGCGCCGACCACCACCTCGAGGCCCGGCCTGGCCATGGCTTGCACGGTCACGCCCTCGATGCGCGCATCAGGCTTGGCCGTGCGGGCATTGTGCACGATGCGCTTGTACGCCGCGCGCACCGCTGCGGCGCTAGCTAACCCCACTTGCACCCCCCCCACATCCGACTTGTGCAAAATATCTGGCGAGGCGATCTTGAGCGCCACCGGCAAACCAATATCGGCAGCTATACGAGCCGCTTCACTTGCGGAACGGGCCAGTTTCATAGATAGTGTAGGAATTTCAAATTCAATATCCAAAATTTCAGATTGAGACAATGGTCGTTGGTCAGAATTTGAAATTTTAAATTTGAAATCTGAAAATTGTTCTAACCATTTACGCCGCTGCTCCAGCGCCGCCAGCGCCGCCACGCCCCGCTCTGGAAAGGGGAACAAGGGCAGTTGCGCCTCGCGCATAAACTCGATGGCTTCATCCAGGCTTACGTCGCCAATCAGGCACGTCATCACAGGCTTTTCCCCCGCTATCCCTTCCTCTATCTCCCTCGCTTGCGGGGTGTCTCCCCTCACAGTTCCCCCCGCTTGCGGGGTGTCCTCCCCCTCAGCCCCCCCCGCTTGCGGGGGGGGTGTGGGGGGGGGCTGAAAGCGATGCACCACATTGGCAATCTCGCGCACAATGCGGATGGCGGGCACCAGCACTTGGGGCACATTGATAACCAGCACGGCGTCTACGTTGGGGTCGCGCAGCAGCGTATCCAAGGCGCGCGCATAATCTCGTTCGTCTGCGCCGCCCAGCATATCTACCGGGTTGCTAATATTGGCGTGCGGCTGCAAAAACTGGCGCAGGCAAAATTTCGTTTCGTCGCTGAGCGCTGCCAGGTGCAAGTTGTGGTTAGCCACCGCGTCCGAAGCCAGCACGCCTGGCCCGCCCGAGTTGGTGAGGATGGCCACGCGCTCGCCTTTGGGCAGGGGTTGGTCTGCCAGCGAGATGGCCGCATCGAACAAGGCTTCCAGGTGCGGCACGCGGATAATGCCCGTTTGGCGGAACACCGCGCGGTAGGTGTTGTCGGTTCCAGCCAGCGCCCCTGTGTGTGAAGCCGCTGCTTGCCGCCCGGCTTCGGTGTAGCCGACTTTGATGGCGACAATGGGCTTTGTCAGTGAGACACGCCGCGCCGCTTCTACGAACCGTCGCCCGCCATCTACGCCCTCCAGGTACATGGCAATGACGCGCGTTTGTTCGTCTTCGGCCAGGCTCTCTAACACGTCGGTTTCGTTCACATCGGCCTGGTTGCCCAGCGTCACCAGCCGGCTAAAGCCAATGCCCGCGCCCAATGCCCAGTCAATCACGCCGCCGCACACTGCGCCCGATTGCGACACAAACGTGATAGAGCCACGCTTGGGCATGTGCGGGCCAAAGGTTGTATCAAGTGGCGTATGCGTATCAACAATGCCAATGCAGTTTGGCCCCAGCAGGCGCATGCCATAGCTCCGCGCTATACCAAGCAGACGCTGCTCCAATTCCGCGCCCTCCGGGCCGGCCTCTGAAAATCCGCCCGAAATGACAATAGCTGCGCGCAACCCACGCTGGCCGCACTGCTCCAAAATTGTGGGTGTAGCAGCCGCCGGCGCAATGATCACCGCCAATTCGCAGGGATCGGGCACATCCAAAATTGATGGATAGCTCTTCAAATCCAGGATTTCGTCGGCTTTGGGGTTGACGGGGTAAACCGGCCCGGTGTACCCATGCTTGGCTACATTGCGCAGCACGGCGTAGCCCAGCTTGGTCGGGTCGCGGCTTGCGCCAATGACGGCCACGCCGTTTGGGTTGAAAAAGGCATCCAAGATTCCACAGTGATTGGCCATTTGTCACCTTTATTCAAGCCTTAGCTTGTCTGCAATCTCGCGCGCGGCCCGCGCCAGCTTGGGCGCAGCGTCAAACACGGCTTGCCCACTGCGGTCGGCCTCGCCGGCGGCCGGATCGAATGGCAAATAGCCCATAAATGTCATGCCATCTACATGGCTTTTGATAAATTCCAATTCGCTCTCGTCGTGAACTTTATTGCCCACCAGGTAAACCGTCTGCACGCCGATTTCAGCCGCCAGGTTCCTGATGCGCTGGGCTGTATCCAGGCTGCGCTTGCCCGGCTCGGCCACGGCAATAAAGGCATTGACCGCCCCGGCCGTGGCGCGGCCCAGATGCTCTAGCCCGGCTTCCATATCCATAATTAGCGTTTCGTTTTGATATAGCACCAGGTGGGTCACCAGCGCCTTGAGCATGGCGCTTTCTGGGCAGATGCAGCCCATCCCCCCGCCGCGAACCGTGCCCAGGCGCAGCAGCTTGATGCCGCGGTGGATCACGCTAAAGCGGCCGGGGATATCATCTACGCGCGGTGTGAGCGAAAAGAACCCGCCCACCGCGCCCGGCTTGGCCCCGGTGCGCTCTTCAATCAACGCGTCCATCTCGGCAATCGGTTGGGCCTGCGCAACCAGCTCTGGCGGCAGCCCCAGCGCATTGGCCAGCGAAGCCGCCGGGTCGGCATCTATGGCAATGACCTTTTGTCCCTGTTCGGCGTAAATATAGGCAAGTAATGCGGCCAGCGTGGTCTTGCCCACGCCGCCTTTACCGGCAATTGCTAGTTTCATATCAGCCCCCTTCAGCAGTCAGTTTTCAGCCTATAGTATTTAGCTTGTAATTACTCAGCCTACCCTCCCGCAGGTTACAAAATTGGCTGCCTGGGCGGGCCGGCGATCCTGGCCAAGTGTGCTTGCACATCCAAAAACGTTCAAACCTGCGGGAGGGTGAGCAGTTACTTTAGCTTTGATTATACTTTGCCCGCGTCCCCCAGGCAACCTGCACCCTTCCACCTACCTCAACACCGTCAACACCAACTGCGCCAGCAAAATCTTGGCGATCATGGCCAGCGGGTAGACTGTGGCGTAGCCGATGTTGGGCGATTCGTCACCGGTCTGCTCAAGCGAAAAGCCCAAAACAGCCGGTTGCGTCTGCATCCCTGCCAGCATCCCGATGAGAAGCCCCATGGGAATCCTTATAATCAGTTTGCCAATTAATAAAGTCGCCAGCGAAACCGCGCACGTAAGGATTGCGCCTGCGATAAAAATCATCACCCCGTTGCCTTGGGTCAATGTGTTGACAAACGCATAGCCAGAGCGCGTCCCCACGCCGGCCAAAAAGAACACCAGCCCAATTTGCCGCAGGGTCAGGTTGGCGCTGTAAGGCAGGCTCCACACGATGGGGCCGGTGCGGACCATTGTGCCCAAAATCAGGGCCATAATCAATGGCCCGCCCGCAAAGCCCAATTTCAGCGTGACGCCGCCCGGCAGTGGAATCGGAATAATACCCAGCGCCAACCCTAGCGCCACACCCAATCCAAACGCTAGAATGTCTATCTCTGAAAGCGCCTTGTACGAATCGCCAAAGAACGCGTTCACGGCGGCAATGTTTTCGCGGTGCGTCAGCACGCGCACACGGTCGCCCAATTCCAGCCGCGTGCCGCCATCGGGCAGCCAGTCCATATCGCCGCGCCGGATGCGGGTGATGATCGCCCCAAAGTTGCGCGGCAGGCGCAGATCTTGGATGTGCTTGCCGGCCACGCTTGGGTTAGAGACAAAAATGCGCCGGTGGTCAAACTCGCTGCGGTCAAGCTCCATCTGCTCTGTGCTTGGCTCGCCCAGGTAGGCCGTCACGTGCTCCAGGTCTGCTGGCTCGCCAATCACGCTGACCAGATCGCCCGCTTCAAAGCGAGTCCGGTAGGTTGCCAGCGTGATCTGCTGGCCATGCTTGAATCGCCCAAACACCACGCGCCAGCGGTTTGCGCTCACCAAATCTTTGATGGTCTGGCCGGCGGCCCCGGCGTTGGTGACGCGCACGGTGCGGTTGTCGAGCTGCTCGCTCACCGCGCCCAGGCCGCGCGGGCTCTTGGCTTCCTCGGCGTAATCAATTTTCCAGGCGCGTTGCAAAATCACAATGGTCAAAATCATTCCCACCACACCCATCGGGTATGTGATGGAATAACCCACTACCGGCTCGTTCAACATGGGGTCGAGCAGGTTTTGAGGCGCATAACCCTTGATGTATTCCAGCACACCCGCCAGGGCCGGGGTGTTGGTCAGGCTGCCGGCAAACATCCCAGCCGTCAGCGTGGCTTGGAATTGAAACAGGTGATGAAGGACAATGGTCAAGGCAGTCGCAAAGCACAAAACACCCAGTATCAATAGATTGTCGCGCACGCCCTTGCGCCGGAAGGAGGCGAAAAACCCTGCCCCACTGCTCAGGCCGATGGTGTACACAAACAGCACCAGGCCAAGCGTGTACACAATTTCAGGCAGCTTGAGGTCGGGGTGCAGCGCGCCAAAGGCCAGCCCCACAAACAGCACCGCCGCCACGCCCAAACTGGTGCCCTTGATTTTTACGCGACCCAAAGGATAGCCGATGGCGGCGACAATAAAGAGCAGCAAGAGAGGATTGTTAATGAGTAGGTTTATCATCAAATTCTATTACAAAGCAATCGGGCGGAGCCAGTTGCCCAGCCCCGCCCTGCCTAACCTCTACTCCCTACTTTCTACTTCTTTCTATGCAAATTCTGCGCCGCGATGAACGCCAGCCCGTGCTTGGTCAACTCTTCCGCTGTGCGGTTGAGCGCGGCGTGTTTGTCCATGTAATTGCCCAGCAAGGTGGGCATCATGCCTTTGGCCTCAACTTCAGCCTTGGGCATAAAGTATTCCAAAATGTTCGAGGGATGCTCGCGGGTTATTTCGATTTCTGGGTCGCCGCCTTCGTGCTTGGCCGAAATATTCTTGACTTTGCCGGCTACTTCCACCAGCTCGGCGCGGCGATTGTAGGGCTGCCGCACGATGCTCTTGTAGGTCTCTGTGATGTGGTGCTCGATGCGCACCACGTCTTCAAAGCCGAATCGCTTGCGAATCTTGGCGCTCATCTCGATAGTGGCATTGTTGACCGCATTGCTCAGGTTAAAGCCGATCAGCGGCGTGGCGCCATCGGGCCGGGCAAACAGCTTGGCCATCATCAAGGTTGAAAGGATGTGATACGGGTTGTCGTTGCCCATGTACACCGAAATCTTGAATTCGTTATTGATGCCCAGGCGATGAATCAGGTAGCCAATCAGCACTGTGCCTGGGTTGATGTTGAGCACCTGGTAAATGCCATAGTTGACGTAATAATAGAGAAACTCGTCCAGCCACTTGAGCGCGTACTCGTTGGGCTGGCCGATGCCGCCAAAATAGCCGGTGATGGTGTCTGGCCCGCCCAGGTGGACATTAGAGCCATCGGTGCCCTTGGTATCCAGCGTGTCCACATAAGACGCGCCGACGATTTGCATGGCGGCCATGCCGGCCAACAAGTCGCCCTGGTCGGCTTCCGATTCCTTCATGTAGCGCACGCGGATAAAGCGCCCCGGCATCAACTGGCCCTGTTCGATTGCTTGCTTGGCCTGGTGAATGATCCAGGGGAAATATTGAAAGGCGCTGATTTCCAGCGTGACAGCATAGGCTTGTTTGAATTTCATTGCGGCGGCCTGCTCGCCCAGCACCTTGCGGCGATAGTCGGGGATGCTGATGAACGCGCCCTTGTCGCGCTGTTCCAGCAGCCACTCCAAATCTGGCACGTAGGGCGACCCCATTTTCTTGAGGCGGGCCATCAGGCTGGGCAGGCTGCGCGCCTCTTCTGACTTGCGATTAATCTCTTTAATCGTGCCATACTTTTTGATGATTTTTAAAATGTCATTGACCAGCGGGTTCTTGGGGTCGGTCAAAAAGTCGCTAATGTCTGCCAGGGCTTTGGCAGGAATTTTTAGCTGATCGCGCAATTCTTTTGCCATGTGTTTCTCCTTTTTCCTAACTACGAATAAAGACGACCGTTCACCCTCCCGCAGGTTTGAATGCTTTTTAGTAAACGCGCGTCTCCATCGGTTTCGTCAGCCCTAAGGCTGCCAAATTGTAACCTGCGGGAGGGTAGGCTGGCAGCTACAAACAAATACGCCAAGCTGCCTGGCGGTTAAAATTATTTGCCGAACAGTTTCTTTAGCTCGTTGAATTCCTCGTCCTTCATACCGAACCAGTTTTCTGGCTGTGGGAACTGCTTGTTAACTACCTCGTCGGCGTATTGCTTCAGCCCGTCGAGAATGACCTTGCCTGCGTCACCAAACAGCTTGGCCATTTTCGGCTTGAATTTTGGATAGAGATTGAAACAATCATGATAAATCAGCAGTTGGCCGTGCGCGCCCGGCCCAGACCCCAGGCTGATGATGGGGATTTTGGCGCGTTCGGTGATGAGCTGGCAGACGCGGTCGGGCACCATTTCCAGCAAGATGCTAAAGCAGCCTGCCTCTTCAATCGCCTTGGCGTCGTCGACGATTTTCTTGGCCTGAGCGGCGCTCTTGCCCTGCACGCGGAACCCGCCCAGCATACTGGCGCTTTGGGGCGTCAGACCCAGGTGGCCCATGACGGGAATGCCGCTCTTGACCACGCCCGCAATGCGGTCGGCCATTTCTGCGCCGCCTTCCAGCTTGATGGAATCGCTGGCGGTTTCGGCCATAAAGCGCCCGGCGCAGCGGATGGCTGTTTCCACCGAAGGCTGGTAGGTCATGTAGGGCATGTCAGCAATCAGCCAGCAGTTGGGGCTGCCGCGCCGCACCGCTTGAACGTGCGGAATCATAATATCTTGCGTCACAGGCAGTGTGCTATCATAGCCCAAAATTGTCATGCCCAGGCTGTCACCCACCAAGATCATGTCTATGCCTGCCTTTTCCATCAAATCCGCGGTGGGATAATCGTAGCAGGTGAGCATGGTAATGGGGGTGCCCTTTTCCATCTTTTCAAATAACGTGCCTAGCAAGACTTTTTTTCGATCAGCCATTTGTTTTTTTCTCCCTTAAACCTACACCATGTTTTGCACCAAATCGGCCTTGGAAATGACGCCGATGATCTTGTGCTCAGACAACACCGGGGCATGGCTGATGCCCGTTCGCGCGAATAGCTTGGAGATCAGTTCCACGCGCAGACTGGGGTTGATAATAATCAGTGGCTTGGTGGCGATTTCACCCACGGTCACTTTTGAAGGGTCGCGCCCTTCAGCAAAAACCTTTCTGACGATATCACTGTAGGTCACAATGCCGAAAGCATCGTTCTCGTCAAGGCGGTCTATAATCAGACTGCGAATCTTTTTGGCGCGCATCAAGAGGATTGCCTCGGTCACGGTCTTGTCTTGGGTAACGTATATCGGGTCGGGGGACATTATGTCACGTGCCCTAAGTGCATACTTGTCACTCATCGTCTATTATGCTCCTTTCACGCGATGGATATAAAGCTGCACAGATCAGATTTGTGCCGCTAGGTAGAGGTTTGCCCTAATTATACACACTCTGGCGTAATTGCAACAGTGGCGAGTGTAACCCTGTGGGGGTTATTCTTGAACTTTGGGCGGCCCGTGGACTATCATTGGGCATAAAAAGGCCGGGTTTCTTTCAGAAACCCGGCCTTTTGAAGCGTCAGGCCATCAGGCCCTTTTGCCTCAGCAGGGGGCGGGGGTCAATCATGGCCTTGTTTAACTGCATGGCCTTTTCGTCCATCCCAAAAGCCAGCGCCATCAACTGCGTGGCGTACAGCGTGGGGAGGTGAAACTCTAGGCCTTTCATCTGCGCCTGGCGGCCGTCCAGGTTAAACTGGCATAGCGGGCAGACGCAGGCGATCACATCGGCCTTGCGGGCGTAGGCGTTTTGCAAGACCTTGCGCGCCAGTTCCAGCCCCAGGTCAACCTGCGAAAAGATCAAGCTGCCCCCGCAGCAGTCGGTCTTGGCGTCCCAATCAATCGGCTCGGCCCCCAGCGCGCGCAGCAAGTGATCCATCGTCATGGGATATTCGGGGTGCTCGGCCCCAGTGATGCCCGGCGGGCGGCTGTAGAGACAGCCATAGTAGCTGGCCACCCGCAAGCCCTTGAGCGGCTTGGTGACGCGCTTGGAGATTTTTTCCAGCCCAATCTTTTGCATGATGGCGTCGAGCATGTGCAGTACCTTGACATTGCCCTGATAGCGGTAGCCAATGGTGCGCTCGACCTCGTCTGCCAGGCGCGCATCCTGAGCCACATGGTGCGCAGCCATCTTGAAGCGGCTGTAGCACGAACTGCACGGCGCGGCCACTTCCCTCAGGCCGCTTTTTTCAAAAAGCGCCAGGTTCTTGAGCGGAAAGGCCGCACCCAAAAGGGGGTCGGTGTTGTGCGCGGGCGAGCTGCCGCAGCAGACCCATCCTTCCGGCTCAACCAGTTCTAACCCTAGTTCTTTGCAAATGGCCTGGGTCGAAACGTTAAACTCGGCTCCCAACGAGTGGAGCGAACAGCCCGGATAATAGCCAATGCGATTTTCGGCCGGTTCAACCGCTTTGACATGCTCAGGAACCTTCAAGGGGTTGAGGTGAATCGAGGGGAGCAAGTTGAGCTTGTTTTTGAGCAAGATGGGAACGACCCCCATATCCATGTCTTGCAACAAGCGGCTAATTTGTCTGTTTTCCACGCCAAAACGCAAATTGCGCAGGCCAAGCAAGCCCGGCTCGTACAAGCGCCCGATCAATTTGATGGTGCCCAAAAAAATGTCGTTGAACGTGACGGCGTCTTGCACGGCCGGCTTTACACCCCGCTTGCGCGATTCAATCCGCAGCGCGTCCATGATGCCGGCAATATCCAGGCCTTGCGGGCAGCGGGTAGAGCAGGTGAGGCACGAAGCGCACGTCCAGATGGTCTTGCTCTCCAGCACGCTGTCGTCGCCCAGTTGCGCCATGCGCATCACCTGGTTCGGCTCCAGGTCGAAATGCTCGGCCAGCGGGCAGCCGCTGGTGCATTTGACGCACTGGTAGCACAGGTAAACATTTTGCCCGCTTGCGTCTTCTATTGTCTTGGCCAGTTTGGTAGAAATTTCAGTTGCCACACTTCCCCCTAACACGTTCAACGTTTAACGCTCAACGTGTAACGTTCAACGTTCTACATCCCTCGTCCCAATATCTCTATCAGTTTCTCTCGGCACCCGCTATCCAATGGAATTGCCGCCAGTTTGCCGGCGGCTGTGCCGTGGTCGTAATGCGCGTGATGGATCTTGGTTTGTCCGCTATCCCACACAGCATAAGTGGCGTCGGGTGTGCCATAGCGCGGCTGCCCCAGGCTGCCCGGACTGACAATGACCTTGTCTGCAACTTGGCGGAGGCCGGGCTTGTGCGTGTGGCCGATTAGCACCACATCGGCCGGGATGTTTTTAAAGGCAGCTTCAAGCGCGTCTTGAGAGGCCGACATCAAATCGTGTCTATCGAACAATCGCCCCGGCCCTGCGTGCGTCATGAAAAAGCGCGTGCCATCTAGCTCGACAATTTTTGTCTCTGGCAAAGCCGCCAAGTAATCGCGCTGCGGGGCGGCCAGTTGGCGGGCGGCATACTCTATCGTTGCCCCGGTGGCGCAACACACATCAGAACCGTCACAAAGCTCGTCAGCGTCAAATATCGCGCTGTCGCAATCGCCCGCAACCGCGTGCGAAGCATTGTAGCGCAGCCAGGCCGTGCAGCGGTCGGGGTCGGCCCCATAGCCCACTGCGTCGCCCACAAAAAGCACGGCGTCGGGCTTTCTTTCTACTTGTTCAAGTGCAGCCACGGCCTCCCAGTTGGCGTGAATGTCGGCCAGAATCAGAATACGCATTTACCTCTCCTCTACCCCTGGCCCCTTCCCTTCTCCTATCAGGAGTGGGGAAGGGATGGGGCTGGGGTGAGGTTAAAATTTTATGAATTTTTCTTTTTTAGCGCCGCACAAGGGACAAACGTCGGGTGCTTCCTCGCCTTCGTGGGTATACCCACACATGGTGCAGACCCAAATGGGCGTGTTGCTAATGTCCTTGCTTGCCTCCACCGATTGTTTGGCTTGGGTGTATAGGCGGGCGTGGATTTTCTCTGCCTCCATCGCCCAGTCCATCACGCGCAGCGCCCGCTTTTCGCCCTGTGCTTCAGCCACGGCTTTGTAGGCCGGGTACATTTGCTCGAATTCAAAGGTCTCGCCGCCAATGGCCTCGCCCAGGTTGGCGGCTGTGCCCTGAATGCCCTCTAGCGTGCGTAGGTGGTTGCTGGCGTGAATTTGTTCGGCATACGAGGCGGCCCTGAAAAGCCGCCCTACGTTGGGCAAGTCTTCTTTTTCAGCCCGTTCCGCAAAATTGAGATATTTCATGTGGGCCTGGCTTTCGCCGGCAAAAGCTTCTTTCAAATGAGTTTTGGTCATCTCATTCATCAGTGTGTCTCCTCTTGACTTCACCCCCACCTCAACCGGGGGTAGGGATGAGGCTAAACTAGTTTCCGTCTCAAAACTCATAGGCAGGTATCCCTATACCTGCCGCTACCGTATGGGGATACGGTAGCTACGCAGGTTTTGAGACAGGCACTAGACTACAGGCCGCGGCAGCAAGCCGGCCTTTTCAACAATCGGCTTGACGGCCTCTTCCCACTCTACCGCCATAATGTGGATGCCCGCCACGCCGGGAATTTGGCGGATTTCCTGGATTTGTTCTATGCACAAAACGATGCCGGCTTCTCGGAATGCTTTGGATTTTTCCTTCTTGTCTTCAATGCCTTTGCCGGCGGCCTCGATGCGCTTGACAATCTCGTCGGGCACGTCCATGCCGGGCACCTGGTCTCGCATATATTTTGCCATGCCGGGGCTTTTGATCGGGCTCACGCCGGCCAGTAGATACACCTTGTCCAACAAGCCCAAGTCGCCGCAGCGCTGCATAAATTCTTTAAAGCGCGGTATGTTGTAAATCACCTGGGTCTGAATAAAATCGGCCCCGGCTTTGATCTTTTTGCCCAGCCGGTACGGCCGGAAATCGAACGGATCGCCAAAGGGGTTTTCGGCTGCGCCTAAGAAAAAGCGCGGCGCGATCCCGCCCTTGACTTCGTCGCCGCATTGAAAGATGCTCTTGTCGCGCATATCGGCCATCATGCGCAACAGTTGCATCGAATCAATATCGTGCACGTTTTTGGCGGTGGGGTGGTTGCCCATCGTTTGGTGGTCGCCCGACAGGCACAACAGGTTGCGCATCCCCAGCGCATAGGCGCCCAATAAATCTGCCTGCATGGCCAGGCGATTGCGGTCGCGGCACGTCATCTGCACCACCGGCTCTAGCCCGCATTGCATGGCCAGCACGCCCGATGCAATAGACGACATGCGCACGACGGCGGTCTGGTTATCCGTAATGTTGACGGCATCCACTATACCTTTCAGCAAGTTGGCCTTTTTCTTGATCACCTCGGCGTCGGAGCTTTGGGGCGGGCCAAGCTCGCCGGTGACGGAAAAATTGCCCCCGCGCAAAACACGTTCCAGGTTGCTGCCAGATTTATAGCCGTTTGTCTCGCTCATAGCTCTCTCCATCTGGAAACCAGGTTTTTCAAAAAACCTGGTTTCTCGTGTTCTATTCCTGACCCTTCTTTTCCAGGCGCAAGTCTTCGCGCACAATTTTGCGCGGGCCGCCATCTCGGCTGGTGCGCCAGTTCTTGGGCGGGCGCACTTCCATCAGCAGGTCCAGCCGGTTTTGCGCTTTGAGATGGTCATAAATCAACTGCCATGCGCAATCCACTTCTTGGCTCACTTCACACTTGCCCTTGGATGATCCGCCGCACGGGCCGTTGAGCAGGCTCTTGGAGCAGCGCGCAATGGGGCATATCCCGCCCGTCAGCCCCAAGATGCAATCGCCGCACGCCGCGCAGCGCTCGGCCCACACCCCCTGCTCGGTGGGCATGCCCAGGAAAGAGGTATTCAGCCCCGGCACCACAATGGCGTTTGGAAAGCGCTCGACCAAAGTCTGCACGCCAATGCCGCAGCCCAAAGACAGCACCACATCTACGCTTTCAATCTTTTCTTTGAGCGGGTCAATGTACTCCCATTCGCACTGCCTCTGGACGACACAGTCTTGCACTTCTTTGGGGCTGCCATCCAGCTTGGTGGCCATTCGCAGCGAAGCCGAAAGGATTTGCGCTTCCTTCTCTCCGCCGCTCAGACAGACTGTCACGCAAGTGCCGCATCCCACCACCAGCACCTTGTTGGCCTGGGCAATCAGTTCCTTGATCTCGGCCAAGGGTTTTTGTTCAGCAATAATCATTTTAGCCTCCCATCTCAGCAATCAGCCATCAGCCATCAGCTTGCGGCAATATCATTAGGGTGTGTTTCAAATGAGTAGAAACTTGGCCTAGAAACCAGGTTTTTCTGAAAAAACCTGGTTTCTTTAAAATGAAATGAAACACACTCATATCATTATAGCCCTTTTGCAAAACAAAAACAATTCACCGCGCAGCAATGGCTTGGCCGCGCACCCCGTCGCTTGCAGCAAAAAAATGACCAGAGCTTGTCCTGGGCGCGCTGCTCTTGATTATAGCCCGGCAGTGCAAAGCCAGTCTATAGCACAACAGGGGCTTTGCGCAAGCGCGTCCTAGTTCTAAATGACTAACTTGTAGCTTGATTGTATGCTGCATCTCTGGGTTGCAGTTTCAGGCTTTGCCCGAAACTGCTTCGGGAGTGCCTGTCTCAAAACCTGCGTAGCTACCGTATGGGGATACGGTAGCGGCAGCTATGGGGATACCTGCCTATGAGTTTTGAGACGCAGACTAGAGAAACTGCGCCCAAACTGCCCGCTTGTACGACAGGTGCGGCAAATCCAGCGCGTAATACATCCAGCGCCCCAACGCCACCGCGTTAGCCTCGTAATACACCAGGGTGATGCCAGAAATGCTCCCCCGCAGGCCGGTCAATTGCTCAATCTTGCCCCGCATCCATTCCCGGTAGATGGGACTGGCCGAACACAATTTGCTGGTCAGCGAGTGATACACTTTGTGCGTGGGCGCGTAGGGGCGATGGCGCGCAACCCAACTGCCATCTCCATCCCACGCGCCTCGGGCAAAATCTGCAAAGACCTCATCGGGTATCGCCAGCGGCCCCAGCGTGAGGCTTTTGCAGGGCGTGAGGCCAATATCCAGCAAAAAGCGGCGAAAGCCCGCGTCGGAAAAACTAAACCTGTATTGCGCCTTGCGGTTGCCGCATGCTTGCCTGTAATATGGCTCAACTTTTGGATCTAGCCAGATACAGGCAGCAAATTGCTCCATCAGTTCTGATTCTGTCGAGGTCAACTCGATCAGATTTTTATTCTTGGGCAGGCAGCCATCAGAAGCAAATAAACCCACCGCCCAGGCCAGTTCAGGCGACCATTTTGTGTATGCCTCTGGCGGCACGTGCTGCGCCATAGTATAGTTGAGCCGCACCGGAATGTCACAATCTCTCAGTCGTCTGAGAACAGTTTCACGGCTAACCCCGTACATTGCCGCGATGCGTTCGGCGCTATGGCCCTGTTCCACATAGAGCGCATACAGTTCGTCGCGCGGCAGCTCGATGTAAAGATAATCGCTGTTGACGCGGGTTTCCATGCCACACGCCCTCATCCGGTTGACGATGGTGCTTGGACTGCACCCAAGGCGCGCCGCAATTTCTTCTTGCGTCAACCCCTCTTCATAATACAGCTTGCGCAGCAGCGCTTCAGGTATATCGTATTGCATAGAAGCCTGTCCATACCCTCCCGCAGGGGTCAGCCGACGCTATGTGTCGGACACCTGCGGGATGACACTTTTGACCTCTCCACTCCCACTCCCCCCTTTGGGGGTCGCGGGACAGGCCGGCCCCTCTCCTTGCAGGAGAGGGGAGCACACCTTCCCCCTTCCCTGGTAGGGAAGGGGGCCAGGGGGTTAGGTCAGAACTGCCAATTTCAAAAAAACAATCCTAGGAGCTTGTCGGAGAGGGCCGTTCGTAGTGCGCGCTTTAGCGCGCTGAAGCGCGCACTACGAGCCTACCAGTCCGCTCTCCGACAGCCTGCTAGAGAGCCTCAATCCTCCCGCTGCGCCCCTGGGGCTTGCAGGGGGTAGGTGTTTAGCAACTTTTGCGGTACTGCGTTTTAATGCACTTGTTGCCGGCCCGCAATTTGCCAGCTTTCTTCCAGCGCCGCCAGGCCCGCCGGCCCCAACACCTGGGCGCACTGCCGGGGGCCAAGCCCCGCAAATTGGCACAGGTCGTTGAGCATGGCGGCGGCGTTCAGGTTACACTCGCCAATGCCCCTCGTCCTCCCCTTCCCTTTCCGATTCGGAGAGGGAAGGGGAGGGTATGGGAGGGGTTAGGAGAGGTTAAACACAAAAAAAGGCAACGCACGAGCGCGTTGCCTTGCCTGACGATGGTTAAAACACTAGCCACCCCGCGGGGTGGCCCAGTTGCAAAATAGCCAATCAATGTTACCATGCCATCAGCCTGGTGTGGCGTGTAGGTCGCCGTGCCGGGTTAGCGGGGTTCAAGTGTTTCCGCACTTGAGCCTCGCGCGTTTTATGGATGGGTTAAGGTTCTGTAAAACGAATGTTCTATTTATAGAATATCATATTTTGCGCCGCTTGTCAATAACCAAATTGCCCGTCACTTGCAATTCGTTGCCGCGCTGGTTGCCGCAGGGTGGGATTGGGCGTATAATGACCACACTACTATTGTTATGAATGTGATGAGAATGAGAAGCAAATCCCCAACTAATGAAAAGGGCAAAAAGAAACAAGCCAAGGAGCGAACTTTTAGGCTAGATACATTGTACTTGGGTGATTGTTGCGACATTTTGCCGACTTTACCAAATGAATGTGCGCATCTTATTGTCACCTCTCCACCCTATGCCGACCGCCGCAAAGGCAGTTATGGCGGAATACACCCCGACAAGTATGTTGAATGGTTTTTGCCCATTTCGGCTGAACTCAAGCGCATTCTCAAGCCTGATGGTTCATTTGTTTTGAACATCAAAGAGCCAGTGGTAGATGGTGAACGCCATACTTATGTAATGGAGCTTGTTCTTGCATTGCGCAAGCAGGGTTGGCTATGGACAGAAGAATATTGTTGGCACAAGAAAAACTGCTATCCAGGCAAATGGCCAAATCGCTTTCGAGATGCCTGGGAGCATTGCCATCACTTTACCAGACAAAAACATTTCCAAATGTTCCAAGAAGAAGTCATGGTGCCTATTGGTCAATGGTCTGAAAAGCGGTTGGCAAAACTGACCAAAAATGACATTGTGAGAGATGAATCTCGTTCTCAAAGTGGTTTTGGAAAGCGAGTCGCTAACTGGATCGGGCGCGATAAAGTGTACCCCACCAACGTGCTACACTTGGCTACTGAGGTTACCAACAAAAACCATAGTGCGGCTTTTCCGCTCGACCTTCCTTCGTGGTTCATTCGCCTTTTTACCAAGCCGGGCGATGTTGTGCTTGACCCTTTTATTGGCTCAGGCACCACGGCCATTGCAGCTAGAAAATTGGGGCGGCGCTTTATAGGCGTCGAAATAAAACCCGAATACTTTGCGTTAGCCCAAACGGCTATCGCCGAAATCCCGATGACGCTTTTTGATTACGCCGAAATTGTGAGCGAGGCCACATGAAGAACGATGAACTGAAGCAACTCATTGGAGAACACTTGCACGAATTTTACCAGCGCCGCATGCTACGACTTGAGAAACTCGAGCTGAAGCAAATCCTCAAACGCAAGAATCCCTATCTATTCAAAGCGGTGGGCGCGCTTAATGCCAACGAGATTGTTGCCGGCATCCTGGCGGCTTATTTGAGTTCATCCGATGAGGGCATTTTTGGAGACGCCTTTTTCGAGCCAATTGCTAAAGCCGTATCGGGTGGAGTTGTTTCACCCAGCGAAGGTGTTGACATTGCCATAGAGACGCCGACAGTCTACAAAGCCATTTCAGTCAAATCTGGCCCCAATCCCTTCAACAGCAGCCAACGCAAAAGGCAAGATGACGAATTCCGCGCTTTGCGCCAGCGTTTGACCAAGTTGGGAAAGCAGTTCGATCCAATCCTCGGCCATGCCTATGGGCAGCAAAAACCCAAACCTTCAAAATCTAAGGTTAACTATCGTGATGTGTATGGTCAAGCCTTTTGGGAAGAGCTTACAGGCGACCCTGATTTTTACCTGAAACTCGTTCGTTTTATGGAAACTGATGTTATTACCAGGCATCGCCAAGAGTATGAACTTGCCTGGAACAACGCACTCAACAAATACGTGCGCGAGTTTACAATAGACTTTTGCGACGAATCCGGCGCAGTATTATGGGAAAAACTGGTGCAGTTTAATAGTGGCATGTATCGGGAGAGCAAGGGCAATGACAAAGCATAGCCAAATGTATCAAGTTTTCTATTACGATGGAGAAAGTGGTCATCCTGCCTATCATTTCATTCAAGACATGCAAGGCATGTCGCTAGAGGATGCACTACGGCAAAGTTTGCAGAGTGCGATTGGCGAAACAAGAGAGGTTTTGGATCTATCACCTCAATACTTTTCCGATGACGATGTTCAATTCGGGTTATGCGTGCTCAAAGATGATAGCATGGTTTCTGTCTCGCAGGTCATTGGCTGGTAGTTTGAAACCCACCCTGCCTTTGATTGAACGATGACCCACCACATCTACCTCGGCGATAATCTCCCCATCCTGCAGGCCATGCCGGCCGGCTCGGTTGACCTCATCTACATTGACCCGCCCTTCAATACCGGGCGGGTGCAGCGGCGCACGCAGCTTAAAACTGTTCGCTCGCCTTTGGGCGATCGCACTGGCTTTCAGGGGCGGCGCTACGAGACGATCAAGGTGGGCAGCAAGGCGTTTGCCGATTTGTTTGACGACTATATGGCCTTTTTGGAGCCGCGGCTGCGCGAGGCGCGGCGTGTCCTTGCGCCGCATGGCAGCCTGTACTTTCACGTAGACTATCGTGAAGTGCACTATTGCAAAGTGCTGCTCGATGCCATCTTTGGCCGCGAGTGCTTTCTCAACGAAATCATCTGGGCGTATGATTATGGCGGGCGCACCAAAAAGAAATGGCCACCAAAACACGATAACATCCTAGTATATGTGATGGACCCCAAAAACTATATTTTCAACACGGCCGAAGTTGAACGCATCCCCTACATGGCCCCCGGCCTGGTGGGGCCAGAAAAAGCCGCCCGTGGCAAGCTGCCCACCGACACGTGGTGGCACACCATTGTGGGAACCAACAGCAAGGAAAAGACCGGTTACCCCACCCAAAAGCCGCTGGGTGTGCTGCGGCGTATCGTGCAGGCTTCTTCTCGGCCCGGCGACCTGGTGATGGATTTTTTCGCCGGCAGCGGCGCTCTGGGCGAGGCCTGCCTGCAACTGGGGCGGCGTTTTATCCTCGTTGACAACAACCCCGCCGCGCTAGAGGTCATGGCGCGCCGCTTTCATGGCATTGATTCGATCGAATGGATTGGTTTTAATCCTCGACCTTTTCAAAGTAAATGCGATCATGAGCAATAACTCTGTGGCTGGCGCGCCTGGTCACGTCTCTACCACCTTTCGCGCCTTGCGCCACCGCAATTTCCGGCTATTTTTCTTTGGCCAGATGATTTCGCTCATCGGCACGTGGATGCAAAACATTGCCCAGCAATGGTTAGTCTATCGGCTGACCGGTTCGGCGGCCATGTTGGGCATGGTCAACTTGGTGGCCGGCATACTGGTTGTTCCTCTATCGCTGTGGGGCGGTTCGCTGGCCGATCGTTTCTCCAAGCGTTCCATCATCATCGTCGCGCAGACTATCATGATGGTGCAGGCTTTTATCTTGGCTGGGCTGACCTGGAGTGGCAACGCGCAAGTGTGGCACGTGATGGTGCTGGCGACCATGTTGGGGGCCGCCACCGCGGTAGATGTGCCGGCGCGCCAGGCCTTTGTGGTAGATATGGTGGAAGGCAAAGAAGATTTAACAAATGCCATTGGGTTGAACTCTACCATCTTTAACCTGGCTCGCGCCATTGGCCCGGCCATTGCCGGGCTGGCGGTGGCCACCACAGGCGAAGCCGGCGCGTTTCTCATCAACGGCGTTACCTTTATTGCTGTTTTGATTAGCTTGATGATGATGCGTCTGCCCGCTCAACCACCAGCGTCACGACAGCCTAAACTTGGCTCACATGTCCTTGAAGCAGCGCGTTATATATGGACCAACAAGGTGGTTTTGGTGTTGGTCAGCCTGGTGGGGGTATCGGCTTTCCTTTCAATGCCTTATACCACGCTGTTGCCTATCTTTGCCCAAGATATACTCAGCGAGAGCGCGCAGCCGCTGCTTGGTTGGGCCTGTAGTGGGAGCCGGGCGTTGTTTAGCTGCCAGTCGCCCGAAGCGCTGCCGTATGGGTTGTTGATGGCCTCTACCGGCGTGGGGGCTGTGGTTGGGGCGCTGTTTATAGCCTCTTTGCCTCCAACTGCGCGGCGCGGGCGCTGGCTGACGCTGGGAAATATTTGCTTCCCGGCTTTGCTGGTGGGGCTGGCCCTGTCGCGTTCGTTTGCATTGTCTTTGGTCTTGCTGGCAGGGATTGGCTTTAGCTTTGTGGCGCAAAATGTGCTGGCCAACACCCTCATCCAACTTACCGTGCCCGATGAATTGCGCGGGCGGGTGATGAGCTTTTACTCGCTCACCTTTCAGGGGATGATGCGCTTGGGAGGTATGCAGGCCGGACTGGTGGGCGATTGGTTGAGCGCGCCCATAGCAGTGGGCGTCGGCGCAGTGGTCAGCCTGGGGTATGGGGCGTTTATCGCGCTGCGCTATCCGCGCGTGCGCAACATGGCCTGAGGCGGCCTCTCACTTTGGCCGGTTCAGGCGGGCTTCCACCAGCCCTAAAAATTGGCTCAATTCCTCGGCGTCTGGAGAGGATGGGGGTGTTCTTTGCAGCGCGGCGCGAATCTGCTCGGCGGCTTGTTTGTAGCGTCCCAGCTTGTAAAGCACGTTTGCCAGCGCAATGCGAAAAGGCCCCCGTTCAGGGTCCATTGACACAGCTCTTTGCCAGTGCAGCGCGGCATTGGCCAGCATTCCTCGTTCGCGGTAGCGCCGCCCACGGTTGTAATAGTCCAGCGATGTCTTGAGGCCGGCATCAAGAGACAGCGAATAGCGCGTTTTTTCCCACACAAAATCGCTCAGGCCGGTAAAAAGGAAAAAGCCCACCGCCAGGGTGGTTGCCAGCTTGAGCAAGCTGATGTAAATGCCCAAAACTGCTTGGGCCATCATAACAAGCGCATTAAAAGAAAGAACCATCGCCGATACCCACGTGGCGGCTGGCCGCCGCGAAGGAATGATTGCCATGACAACCAGGCTCCACCCAATGGCAATGGCCTCGCCTGCCACAAGCACCCACAAAGCAATGGGCAGGTGGGCTGTGTCAACGCCTGCCGTCAGGTGAATGACATAACCTTTAAAGAACTCTGTGACCAGGTCCGCGGTTGGCTGTCCCTGCGCGTCAGTCGCCAGTAACGTTCTTATCCCCACCCCAATCAACCCATCGAGCATTGCATAGATCAGCGCCATCAATCCCCAACTGGCTGTAAGCAGCCAAATTCGGCCAGGGAATGGCCCTGCCTTGGGCTGTTCGATGAGCAACTGCTTCCGGCAGTGTGGGCACATTTTGCCATTGGGGTCTATTTCCTTGCCGCAGTATGGGCAGCCGGCTTCGGATTTGTCCAGTTCAAATAAAGATTGTGAAGCGCTTCCTGCCTGCACTACAGGCGCATAAAAATCTGCCAGCGCCGGTTCTGCTTCTGGCTTGGGCGCAGCGGCGGGGGCAGGCGCTTGCAGGCTGCCCAACATGGCCAATCGCGCCCGCGCAGCCTCGTTGGCGGGGTTAATGGTCAAGACATTTTCCAGGCAGATTTGCAGCTCTTCATCCGTCTGCACCACCGCGGCCAGCCACAACCAGGCTGGCTCGTTATGGGGGTCCTGATCAACCACGCGCGCGAGCAGCTCTTGGGCAGTTGCATCGTTGCCCGCCTTGGCTGCTGCAATCCCTTGGTTTAACCACTCGTTAATTTGTGCGCCCATCCTTCCCCCATTGCGCCTGCCTAGGAGCTTGTCGGAGAGGGCCGTTCGTAGTGCGCGCTTTAGCGCGCTGAAGCGCGCACTACGAGCCTACCAGCCCGCTCTTCGACAGCCTGCCTAGCCAAAACGCCCCGTGACGTATTCTTCGGTCTTTTTGTGGTGTGGGGTGGTGAACAAGGTTTTGCCGAGGCCTTCTTCTACTAATTGCCCTTGCAACAAAAATATTGCGTGGTCGGCCACACGGGCGGCTTGCTGGATGTTATGCGGCGCAATGACGATGGTATAGCTCGCCTTGAGTTTTTGCAGTGATTGCTCGACTTTGGCGGTTGAAATGGGGTCCAACCCAGAGGTGGGTTCATCCAGCAAGATTACCTCTGGCTCTAGCGCCAGCACCCGCGCCAGGCACAGCCGCTGTTGCTGCCCGCCGGAAAGCGCAATGCCCGGCTCATTCAGGCGGTCTTGCACCTCATCCCACAACGCCGCCTGCTCCAGGCTGCGCTCGACCAGTTGGGCCAATTTGACACGATCCCTCACCCCCGCCAGCGCCGGCCCATATTCGACATTTTGCCTGATACTCATGGGCAGCGGCACCGGCTGCGCAAAAACAATGCCCACGCGCCGGCGCAGCGCCGTCACATCCACTTCTGGCGCATAGATATCTTGCCCATCTATCAAAATCCGCCCGCTCATGGTGGTGCCGGTGATTGTATCGTTCAAGCGATTGAGCGCGCGCAGCAAGGTAGATTTGCCGCCGCCCGCCGGACCGAACAAGGCCGTGATTTCGTTGGGATAGATGTTCAGGCTGACATCGCGCAAGCCTTCGGCTCCGTCTTGGTAGCCAAGAGTCAGGTGCTCTATGCAAATTTTTGGAGCGCGCTCTGTGGGTGCATTTTGCACAGTGTTCCTCGCTACCATTGCCTGCGCCGCCGATAATAACTGCGCAGCCCCGCTGCCAAGAGATTCATGGACAATACAAACACAAGCAAAACCAGCGCCGTTCCATATTGAATCCGAACGGGCATCCCTGGCACCTGGGTGCTGATGACAAACAGGTGATAGGGCAGCGCCATAGTTTGATCGAACACGCTGCGCGGTAGGCGCGGCAAGAAAAAGGCCGCTACAGTGAACAGGATGGGGGCCGTCTCGCCGGCGGCGCGCTCTAGCCCCAAGATAACGCCGGTGAGAATGCCCGGCAGCGCCTGCGGCAGCACAATCCGATAAATCGTTTGCCACTTGGTGCCACCCAGGCTGATGCTGACCGTGCGGAAAGACTGGGGGACCGCCCGCAGGGCTTCTTCAGATGTGCTGATGATGACGGGCAGCGTCATAATCGCCAACGTCAAAGCCCCGGCCAAGATCGAATTGCCAAAGCTCAAAAAGAGCACAAATAATCCCAGCCCAAACAGCCCATACACCACCGAGGGGATGCCGCCCAGATTGACAATGGACAGGCGCACCAGCCGCGTAAACAGACTATCCGAGGCATATTCAGACAGGTAAATGGCCATGGCCACTCCTAGCGGCACGGCAAAAATGGCCGTGCCTGCCGTCAGCCACAGCGTGCCCACGATAGCGGGCAGCAAGCCCCCCTCGCGCATGCCGTTGCGCGGCATCTGCGAAATAAACTCCCAAGACAGCGCCGGTGCGCCCTGCATCACGATATAGCCCACCACCATCACGATTGGCAGCACCACAATGAACGTGACCAGGGCGAGCAGCCCAAAGCCCAGCCGCTGTATCAGATTGCGTGAGAGTGTCATGACAGTAATCGCTCTGCCCGGCGCGCCTGCCGGAAAATGGCGAAAGACGCCGCCAGGTTGACCAGGAAAGTAATGACAAATAATATAATGCCAATGGCAAACAAGACATGAAAGTGCGTGCTGCCCTGGGCTACTTCGCCCATCTCGGCGGCGATGGTAGCCGTCATGGTTCGCACGGGCCGCATCAGGCTATCGGGCGTCAGGGGCATGCGCGCTGCGTTGCCGGTCACCATCATCACGGCCATCGTCTCGCCAATCGCTCGCCCGATTCCAAGCATCATTGCCGTCAGAATGCCCGAACGGGCTGCCGGCACAGTGACGCGCCAGATGGTTTGCCAACGGGTGGCGCCCAGCGCCAGGGCCGCCTCGCGATAAGATCGCGGCACGGCATCGAGCGCGTCCTCGGCCACGCTGATGATGGTGGGCAGCGCCATGTAGGCCAAAACAAACGAGCCTGCCAGCGCGGTCAGCCCGGTGGGCGCGTTAAAGACCTGGCGCACCAGTGGCGACAGGATGACCATCCCCAAAAAACCCAGCACGACTGAGGGAATGCCCGCCAGCACCTCAATCGCCGGCTTGACCACCTCGCGCAGCCAACGCGGCGCTACTTCGGCCACAAACACGGCCGCCAGCAAGCCCGTAGGCACAGCCAGGACAGCCGCGCCCAAGGTCACCAGCAGCGACCCTAGTATCAGCGGCCACACCCCAAACAAGCTTTCAATGGGATACCACCGCGTGTTGAACAAAACACTTGGGGGCAGCTCAAAAAAAGCCGGCACGCCTTCGCGCATCAAAAATGCAAAAATGAGCAAGACGAACGCAATGGCGCTCAGGCCCGACGCCCGAATCAATCCCTCGGCTGCCCATTCGCCAATATTTGTCTTGCGCCCAGTTGCTTTCTTGTTCATCAGTCAGCCTTGAAGGTGTCACTTGCCAGGGGAACAAAACCCAGTTCAGATACAATTTGCTGTCCGGCAGGGCCTATAATCCACTCTAAATAATCTTGGATAACCCCGCTGGGCTGCCCGGCCGTATACATGTACAAATCGCGTGAAATTGGATACGAGTTGTTGTTGACCGACTCGATGCTGGGCAAGACAAATGCTTCATCGGCATTGCGCGCGATGGCAATCATTTTGACCTCGGGTGTCACATAGCCCAGGCCATCGTAGCCGATAGCATTGGGGTTCTGCCGCGCCTCGGTGGTGATACCTTCTGAGGAGGGCAGCAGCAGGGTGTCTGGCGCAAAGAGACTGGTGTTCTCCTTGTCGCCCAGGCGGATGACCTCTTCCAGGAAAAATACGTGTGTGCCAGAATTTGTCTCGCGCGAAAGCAGGACAATGGGGCGATTTTCTCCGCCTAGCTGTTGCCAGTTGGTGATTTTGCCGGTGTAAATATCCGAAATCTGCTGGAGCGTGAGTTGCCCCACCGGGTTCGAGGGGTGAACAATCACGGCAATGGCATCGCGCGCAACCACATGCTCTACGGGCGTGATGTTGTTGGCCTGGGCGCGTTCTATTTCTTCCGCCTTAATCTGGCGGCTGGCGTTGGCAATATCTACCGTGCCGTTCACCAATGAGGCAATGCCCGTGCCCGATCCGCCGCCGGTCACCGCGATGCGTATGTCAGAGTGCTCGTTTTGGTAAGCCTCGGCCCAGGCCAGGGCCAGGTTGACCATTGTGTCCGAGCCGACATTTTGGATAGAATAAAATGTGGTAGATGCTCCCCTAGTTGTGGGAGAGGAAGCCGCACAAGCGCACAACAATGTCAAGATTGCAAGCAGGGTAAAATGGCGTATCACGGTGAGAATTATAACACAGAGGCAAACAGGGGGCAAAGCTGGCAATATCTCTGATTGTTGTTTAATGGTATACTTGTCCCGGTCGCTTATGAACGCCTTACCCGCAAACAAAATCGAGGTTGTCAACCTAGACTTTTCCTACGGCAATAACCAGGTGCTGTGGTCGGTCTCGCTCAATGTGGTTGAGCGGCACATCACTGCGCTGATCGGCCCCTCTGGCTGCGGCAAATCTACTTTTCTGCGCTGCATGAACCGCATGAACGATACCATCGCGAGCGCGCGGGCCACAGGCCAGATTTTGCTCAATGGCCAAAATGTGCTCGATCCGGCCGTAGACGTGGTCGAGCTGCGACGGCGCGTAGGCATGGTTTTTCAGCGGCCCAACCCCTTTCCACAAAGCATTTATGACAACGTAGCTTTTGGCCCGCGTGTGTTGGGCATGGCCGGGCGGGTCAACCTGGATGATGTGGTTGAGCAAAGCCTGCGCAAAGCAGCCGTGTGGGATCAAGCCAAGGACCACCTGCAGGGCAATGCGCTTGATTTATCATTGGGCGAACAGCAGCGCTTGTGCATTGCGCGGGTCTTGGCGGTGCAGCCAGAAGTGATCTTGATGGACGAGCCATGCAGCGCGCTCGACCCTATTACGACCCTGCAAATTGAGGAATTGATGCAAGAGCTCAAGCGCGACTATACCATTGTCATTGTCACGCACAACATGCAGCAAGCCGCGCGCGCCAGCGACCTGACCGGCTTGTTCTGGCTGGGCAAGCTGGTCGAGTTTGGCCCCACCGCCGATCTGTTCACCCGTCCTCAGCAAAAGCAGACCGAAGATTACATCACCGGCCGATTTGGCTAGCCGCGCTAACGGTTCAACTTGAACGCGGCCATCATTAGCCCAATCACTGCCACGCCATTGCAGATTTCAACCTCGCCGTGCGCAATCATCTCCAGCGCCTGCTTCAAGGGCATATGCAGCAGCTCGATGAATTCATCGTGTTCGGGGCGCGGCTGCCCCGCCTCGAGCTGCCGCGCTACGAACATGTGAATGATCTCAGTGGTATACCCCGGGCTGGGATAAATCGTAATGAGCGGCTCAAAACTGCCTGCCTGGTAGCCTGTCTCTTCTTCCAGCTCGCGCGCGGCGCACGCCAGCGGCTCCTCGCCAGGCTCTAGCACGCCGGCCGGCAATTCTATCAGCGGGCAATCCACGGCATAGCGATATTGCTTGATGAGGACCACGCGCTCATCTTCATCCAGGGCGACAATCGCCACCGCTCCTCCATGCTCAACAATTTCGCGGATGGTTTGTTGCCCGCTAGGCAGTTGCACATCATCAACCCGCAAATTGAGCACGCGCCCCTCGTACACGCGATGGCTAACAACCAGTTTTTCGTGTTCCACATCCACTCCAACAAGAAAGCGCCTTCGGCGCAGCTTTCGCAGTGGTGGAGGAAAGTTTTATACTTTCCTATACCACAAAAAGGATAACTGCTCACCCTCCCGCAGGGTTAAACGCTTGTGGATGAGCCAGCACGACTCTGCCAGGATTGCCGGCCCGCCCAGGCAGCTAAATGTGTAACCTGCGGGAGGGTAGGCTAAGCATTTACATAAAAAGGCTACCAGGGATACCCTGATAGCCTAGCATTGACAAATCAAATTCATCCCGGTGCATCACACCGAGCCAACACCCAACTATACAAAAATACTAGCGCACTGCAGGCCGGGTTACGGGATGATCAACTTTTGCCCAGAGTAAATCATGTTCACGTTAGAGATGCCGTTGGCCACCGCGATGGCCTGGACCGACTTGTTGTACTTGAGCGCAATGCGGAACAGGTTTTCGCCTTGTTGCACCACGTGAATGACCTGGCCGGTGCCGCCGCCCGGCGTGGCGGTAGGCGGTGTTGTGCTGCCCGGCGCCGGGATGATGAGCGTTTGGCCTGGCTTGAGCAAATTCACATTGATGCCAGGATTGACCGCCGCAATAGCCTGAGCAGTTACGCCCTTTTCGCGGGCGATTTTCCACAACCAATCACCCGACTTGACAATGTATGTCGTTTGGCCGGTAGCCGGTGGGAGCGGCACGGGTGTTACGGTCGGCACCGGGATGGGTTTGGTGGTTGGTGTAGGCGCAACAGGCGTTTGCACCGGCGAAGTTGGCGCCACACTTGTGGCTGAACCTGGTTGCCCGGGTTGTTTGGTTGGTGTAGGCATGCCCTCTGCGGCCGGCACAGTGGTGGTCTCTTTAGGGACAAGTGTAGGAACTGCTGGGCCAGGAGATTTGGCCCGCGAACAGCCGCTCAGAACAACCAGAGCAGCTACAAGCAAAACGATAATTACTACAGTGTTTACATGGCGTCGGGTCATTATAGGCCTCCTTAGTCACCCTTTACGCAATCTGCGTCTGACTGGGGGCAAAGCAAACTTATCTTAACACAAAATCTTGCAAGCGTCAAGCCAACCGTCAAGCGCCCCCACGCCAAGTTTCTAAATTGCCCGCCATGTGCACATGGCGGGCAATTTGCTAAAAATGGAGTAATTACTCAGCATCCTGAGCGTCCTTCGACCTTGCTCAGGATGAGCGCCGCGCTCCTTCGACTGCGTTTCACTTCGCTCAGGATGCGCGGCGCGTAGCCTGCTCTGTCGGCAGACAGGTCGAAGGGTGCCGGCTGAGTA
>JBGSMF010000306.1:0-20058 GCA_041740315.1 Thermoflexales bacterium | reverse complement strand
CCGCCGCAGCCCGGCACGCTGACCCGCCGCGATATATTTAAAGGCAAGGGCTATTTGCCCATCACGCTGCTGCAATTCAGCCGGGGCTGCCGCTTTGCGTGCGAGTTTTGCGCGGTGAGCCGCTACTTTGGCAAAACCCAGTATCGCCGCGCCGCGCGCGAGACGATCCAGGAAATCGAAGCCCAAGGGCGCCGCCATCTCTTTTTCGTTGACGATAACATCCTGGCCAACCACGAGGCCGCCAAAGAGCTGTTTCGCGCGTTGATCCCGCTGAAAATCAACTGGGTTTCTCAAGGCAGCATTGACATGACCCAAGACCGCGAGATGATGGATTTGATGGTGAAAAGCGGCTGCCTGGGCAACGTGATTGGGTTCGAGTCGCTCGATCCGCAAAACCTCAAGACCATGCACAAGGCGCCCAACCTGGCGGGCGGGTTTCACGCCGCTTACCAGCCCCAATTAAAAGTCTTGCGCGATTACGGTTTACAGACTTGGGCCGCTTTTACGCTGGGGCACGATTACGACACGAGCGCTTCGCTTGAGCAAATACTGGAATTTGCGCTGGAAAGCCGCTTTAGCTTTGCGGCCTTTAACGTCCTCATGCCTTACCCCGGCACACCCCTGTATGCCCGTCTGGCTCAAGAAGGTCGCTTGCTGTACAATGGCGCATGGTGGCTGCACCCAGAATATCGCTTCAACTATGCGGCGTTTCAGCCCAAGCTGATGACGGCCGACGAGCTGACCGAGGCCGGCTTTCATTGCCGCTCGGTGTTCAACAGCTTGGGCGCTATCGTTCACCGCGCGCTCGACCTTGAAACAAATTTGCAGTCACTTTACCGGCTCGCCATTTATGCCCTCTACAGCCGGCTGTTTCGCCAGGAGACTTTTAAAAAGCACGGCATGCGCTTTGGGTTAGAGTGAAATGGAATTTAGCTTTGAGCTTGCCACAGAAAAAGACGATGCCGCCATCCGGCAATTGCTGGCTTCCAGCGCCATGCCTGGCAGGCTCACCATCACGTTTGAGCGCGAGCCAAATTATTTTTGGGGCTGCGGCACCATGGGGCGCTTTTGCCAGGTCATCCTCGCCAGGCACAAGCCCAGCGGCGAGCTGGCCGGCATGATGTGTCGGGGCATTCGGCAACACTTTGTCAACGGCCAGCCCCAAGAGTTGGGCTACATCGGCCAAATTCGCATCGCTCCCAAGTATCAGGGCTTGTGGCTGCTTTCGCGCGGCTTGGCCTTTTTCCGCGCGCTCCACGCCGACGGGCGAACACTGGCCTATTATGGGGCCATTTCCGACGAAAACCGGGTGGCGCGGGGCATCTTGGTCGAGCATCCTCGCCACCACTTCCCCGTGGCGTACAGGGTCGCCCACATTCACACGCTGGGCCTCATCGTGCGCCGGCCCCAGCCGCCCCTGCCCTCGGCTTGTGACGTGCAACGCGGCTCGCCAGAAACTAGCGGCGATATTGCCGCCTTCCTCCGGCATCACGGCGCGGCCAAGCAGTTCTTTCCAGTTTATGCCGATGAGGATTTTGGCCGCGATAGCCCCACCACGCGCGGGTTCGCTGTGCAAGATTTTGTTGTGGCCTATCACCAGGGGCAAATCGTAGGGGTGCTTGGCCTGTGGGATCAATCAAGCTTCAAGCAGACCGTGGTGCAGGCGTATAGCGGCTGGCTGAGGTGGGTCAGGCCGCTGTACAACCTGGGCGCGCGTATCTGGGGCGCCCGGCCGTTGCCCGCGCCGGGCCAGCGCCTCCATTCGGCTTATGCCAGCTTTATCTGCATCGCCAACAACGACCCAATCATCTTTGGTGTGCTGCTCAGGCATGTGTACAACCAAGCCGCCGAACGCGGCTTGGCCCACCTGCTGCTTGGCCTGACCGAACACGACCCGCTCTTGCCGGTGGCGCGAGAATATGCCAACATTACCTATCGCAGCCAGCTCTTTATCGGCTATTGGCAAAACGAAAGCTCCCTTTACGAGCAGTTGGATGAGCGAATACCCTATGTTGAAATCGCCACGTTGTGAGTAATAGACATTATCGGGAATAGCAGGACTGGCATCCCCATGCCAGTCCGCCAACGTACACTTGCACCTGCGCTGCGCTTGGCGCAAGTGCAGGTGTGGGGATACGTTGGCTCTAATGATTGAAAAGAGACTGAAATGCGCTATTTATTCAAGCATGTGCTGATGCGCGACGCCATTTACAACATGCAATTTCGCCATCAACTGCGCGAGCTGCACTACAAGGCAGCCAAGGCCATCGAAGAGTCTTACGCAGCCGATTTGGCGCCGTACTATGCCGACCTGGGCTATCACTATGACAAAGCCGAATTGCCCGATCTGTCCACCTTCTACCTCGTTCAGGCCGGGCGATGGTCGCTGGAAAAAAATGCATACCTGGAAGCGCGGTATTTTTTCAAACGGGTGCTCGACCTATTGCCGCCTGATGATTCCATGCGGCTGCCTTTGCACCTTCGGTTGGGAGAAAGCAGCCATTGGTTGGGCGAGTATGTGGTGGCTCAACAATATCTGCTGGCAGCATTAGAGATGGCCCGCCGGCAAGACCACAAGGGCTATTTGGCCGATGCGCTCTATTGGCTTGGCCAAGCCGCGATTCACACGGGAGATTATGCGCAGGCACGCAGCTATTTGGAAGAAAGCCTAGAATTGGCCCGGGTCAGTGGCAGCAAAATAATCCTGGTGCGCGCCTTGTATGGATTGGGAGATTTGTTCTGGCGGCTGGGCTTTCCAGACCAGGCATTGGTCCATTGTCAGGAAAGCCTGGCGCTGGCTCGCCAGCTTGGCAACGTGACGCAAGAGCTATATGCCCTCAACCGATTGGGGTCGCTGGCCAGGGATCAAGGGGATTTTGACAAGGCGCAGCAATTGTGGGAAGAGACACTGGCGCGGGCCATCCAGGCCGGCAACCGCGAACGGGCGACATCTGCGCTAAACAACCTGGGCGTAGTTGCCAACGACCGGGGAGATATTGCTCAAGCATTGGCATACCACCAGCAAGCTCTTCCAATTGTCTGGGAAATGGGCAAACAACAAACGTATACCCTGCTGCTCAACAATATTGCAGAAGAACACCTTCGGCTAGGCAACTTGAACGCCGCCCAACACCATATTTATGAGGGGTTATCCTTGGCGCGCTCCATTCGAGCCATCCCTTTGATGTTGGGATCAGTGCAAAGGGCCGGCTGGCTGCTGTGCAAACGCGGCAACCTGGCCCAAGGATTGGCCCTGTGGGGGATGGTGTTGCGCCACCCCTCTTTTTACAACGACCTGAAAAAAGATATGCAAGTTGCCCTGGCGGAATTAGGACTGGATAGCGCCGACCCTCAAGTGACGGCCGGGTTAGATAAGGGCCAGGCGCTTGACCTGGAAACGGTGGTGGCCGAACTGCTGGCCGAGTTGAGCCAGCCAGAGACGGCTCAGCCCCCGCAGATTTGAACCCTTTGGAGTGAACATGCGCGTCTCGACCAGGTTTGCAAGCCAAGGCTGCCAAACTGTAGCCTGCGAAAAGTCAGATTCTTTGAGAGTTGCCGTGGTGGACCCCTCCCCCAGCCCTTCCCCGAAGCGGAGAGGGGAGCGTGTTCCCCCTTCCCTCGCAGCCTGTCCCGCGACCCTCAAAGGGGGAAGTGGGAGGAAGGGGGCCAGCCTGTCCCGCGACCCCCAAAGGGGGGAGTGGGAGGGGTTAGGTCTACCACGCGAAATCCCAAAGAGCCAAAAGTCATTTGCGCAAGTCAATTCGTTGGGCTATAATCGAGTGGCAAAACCAAGCCGGCGGAGGAAACCCCATGAGCGAGTATATTGGCAAGCAACTGGGCTCATACCAGATTTTGGAGCAAATTGGCCAGGGCGGCATGGCCACCATCTTCAAGGCCTACCAACCCTCGATGGATCGCTATGTGGCAATCAAAATTTTGCCCCGCCACTTTACGCAAGACCCCACCTTTTCGGCGCGCTTTAACCAAGAAGCGCGCATGCTGGCCAGGCTGGAGCATCCCCACATCTTGCCCGTGCACGACTTTGGCGAGCACGAGGGCATCACCTACCTGGCCATGCGCTACATTCACGCCGGCACGCTCAAAGACCTCATCACCCAGCGCGGCGCTTTGCCGCTGCACGACGTTGCCCGCATTTTCGATCAGGTCGGCCGCGCCTTGGGCTACGCCCACAACAAAGGCGTGGTCCACCGCGATATCAAGCCCAGCAATGTGCTGATTGACGACCAGGGCGATGCCTTTCTAACCGACTTTGGCATTGCCAAAATGGTGGAAGGCACGGCGCAATTTACAGCCACCGGCACGGTGCTGGGCACCCCGGCCTACATGTCGCCCGAACAGGGCAAAGGCGAGCCGGCCGACGCTCGCAGCGACATTTATTCGCTAGGCGTCATGCTGTACGAGATGGTCACGGGCCGCGTGCCTTTCGAGGCCGAAACGCCCCTGGCGGTGCTGCTCAAGCATGTCACCGACCCGCTGCCCCCGCCTCGCCGCATCAAGCCCGACCTGCCCGAGTCGGTGGAGCGAGTGATTCTCAAGGCCATGGCCAAATCGCCTGGCGACCGCTTTCAAAAAGCCGAAGAGGTGGTAGAAGCATTGCGCAAAGCCGTGGCCGAAATCCCCACCAAGATTATCCCCCCCAAGCAAACCGATAAAACCATCGCCGTCGCGCCTATTGCCGAAACAATGGCTGCTGCCCCCATCAGCGCCACAGCCGCCGCGCCTATCGCTGAAACGCTGGCAGCCCCACCCACGACAATGCCCACCCCCGCCGCCGCCCCTGCCGAAACCCAAGCCCCTTCTCGCAAGCCGCTTTTGTGGGTGGGAATTGGCGGCATAGCTATTGTGCTGGTGGTGCTGTGCATTGCTTCCGTCGTAATTTTGCCCAGGCTGCTTGGCGGAAGAGAAAAGCCCACGGTCACACCTCAACAGCCAATTGCCGGGACCACCACCCAGCCTGTCGGCACACCGACCTCATCTAGCCCTGTAGAAAAGGCCACCGTCACACCCCAAGCTTTGCCCGCTGGCTGGAGCAATTACACCAACAACAACTATATCTTGTCGCTGGCAAGGCAAGGCGATTACCTGTGGGCCGGCGGCGAAAACGGCCTGGTGCAGTGGAATTTAAAAGACGGCAGCTATGCCAAATTTGGAATCAAGGATAAACCTGGTTCCACCAGAATCAACGACTTGCTGGTAGATGCCAAAGGGTTTTTGTGGGCCGCCACCGATAGCGGGGTCAACCGCTTTGATGGAACCACCTGGCTGCTCTTTAACCAAGACGATGGGTTGGAAGACAGCAATGTCAACCGGCTCTTTCTGGATGAAAAAGGGGGCTTGTGGGCCCTCACCACTTATGGCAACCGTGGGTTGAACTATTATGACGGATCGCAGTGGGGCGCGCCTTCAATACCGCCCATCCCAGTAGAATATCCACAAGTTTATGCTCTAGCCATGAACAAAGCGGGTGGGCTTGTTGTGGGTTTGTACGAACAGGGACTGGGAATTTTAGATGGCGATGAATGGAAGTTTATCACCAAGGATGACGGCCTGCCCGGTGAGTCTGTCTACGACCTGCTGTTCCTCGACGATGAAAATTTGCTAATGGCCCTAGATGACCAGGTGGCCACCTATAACCTGACAAGCGGCGAGATCAATGTTATTTCCCAGTTATCCACCCTCAGCATCCAACGCTTGCTCGTGGCCCAAGACGGCAAGCAATGGTTCGTGGGTGATGGTGGCGCAGCCTACTTTGACCCCAAGACAAGTGACTGGCAAAGGTTTGAGGCCTGGTCAGACACCATCCCTACCTGGCCCACCACCATCATCGAGGACGAGAACGGCGTGTGGCTGGGCACCTGGGGCGATGGGGCGCTGTTCTACGACGGGCAACAGTTCAAAACCTGGTCAACCGACGACAAGCTGATCAGCAATGACATTAGGGCTATTGTGCAAGATCAGCAGGGCGCGACCTGGTTCATCCACGGCGGCGGCGCCGGCCTCAGCCGCTACGATCCGACCAGCGACACCTGGCAGGCCTTTGGCGCAAACGAGGGCGCCGCAGATTGGCCCTCTGCTCCTGGGCTAGATAGCAAAGGCCAGGTGTGGGTTGGCGAATATGGCAAGCTGCTTTGGTACAATGGGCAAAGCTGGGAAACCGTGGAGCCAGAACCGTTAAAAGACCTGTCTGTTCGCAGCATCACGCTTGGCCCCGGCGATGTTCAGTGGATTTATACCGATGGCGGGCTGTTCCGCCACGATCCGGCCACAGACAAGTGGACCCAGTTTACTAAAGATGATCACCCCTTGCTCGAATATGTCATCCAAGTGTACGTTGCCCAAGATGGAACCGCCTGGGTAGGCTGCAATGAGGGGCTGCTTCATTACGATGGCAATCAGTGGGCCGCGCCGCAAGCCGCCGGCCAAGGACCTCAGACGATGGTCAGCCATTTTACCCCAGCGCCCGATGGCAGCCTGTGGATGATAGGCAACGGGCAGCTTTTCCAGCTAAAAGACGGCCAATGGAAAAATATTCAGGATTCCAATTTTACCTGGTTTGAGGGCCTGGCGATTGCCCCCGATGGAGCGATTTGGGCCGGTTACGGCGAGTTGGCCCGCTATGATCCAACCACCAGCCAATGGCAGTATTTCAAGACCACCGATGGATTGGTGTATCCCGAAATTTATGCCATCCATGTCACATCAGAAGGCGTGGTGTGGGTTGGCACAAGGAATGGGATCAGCCGCTACACGCCGCCCAAGTGATAGATCGCCCTCCCGCAAGGTTGGGCCGCATTCAAAGTGCTGCAATGGTTGACCTGCAACCGTGTCAATCGTGTACTATTTGCAAATAAAAATCGTCAAAAGTCGTCTATTGCGCCTAGCAGGCTGTCGGAGAGCGGGCTGGTAGGCTCGTAGTGCGCGCTTCAGCGCGCTAACGCGCGCACTACGAACGGCCCTCTCCGACAAGCTCCTAGTACCTTGTTAAGGGCGCAGGCGCAATAACCGAAGTATCTCATAAACTATTTGGTTAGCCCACTCAGTTATGGTACGAGGCAAGTCTGAATGATGAAATGTCTCCTAATCCTTTCAATATTAACAGGTCTACTGTTGACTGCTTGTGGTGATTCGTCAATACCTAAACAAGATGCGTCCGAACAGACCACTATCTCAGCAACACAAACCTTACAACCAATCAAGACGTCTACCCCAACCCCGCCGGGAACTTGGGAAACTGTTATCAAGGGGATGATTTACGACAAATCAACAGAGCCTGGTAGACCAATCGTTGGGGCAGCCATTAGTTACAAGGTTTACTCTTATTTCCCTGAACTCCAGGAGGGTAAACCCAACAAAACTAGAACCGATCAGCTTGGAAAGTTCGTGCTTCCCGTAACCGTTCACGACACCGATAGCATTAGGATTTTGGTTGAGGCGCAGGGTTATATATCTTATGAGGAAAAACTTGTCGGCGTTGACCTGTTTGGCGGGGGCTATTTTGAGATTGGGCTGACCCCTGACTAACCGTTACGGTTACTCTCTCAGATTTCTGAAGCATAGGGGGCCGATGGCAGAGTTCATTTGTACAAGTAGACGCGGGCTAACACCAATACTGTTCAAATAACACCGTCGGCGTATGGGCAGGTCTGAGACCTGCCCCCACGAACAACACCTTATTTGAACAGTATTGGGGCTAACCCTGCCTGCGCCCGACCGCCTATACGCTTCGAGTCCCAGAGCTATTTTCGCGTGGTCATCGCCCTTCGGGGCGCGAGCATTCTTCGTCGCACTCTGGGCAGCGTGATGCTTCCGTTAGCCGCGCAGCGAGATGCAGTTGTTCGATGACTTTTTAAAACCGGCCTGCCGGACATCTGGGGCAGTACCGGGTTCAGGAATGCGCTCGCCGAGATGCCGATCTGGAAGATCGCAATAGAAATCCTACGCAAACATGGCCTGCAATAATCAGAATCGCACAGACATGATCCCGACCAATCAGAACCCCAGTCCTGGCAAGGCGCCATCCGATAACCATTACCGCTACGGGTCGGCCGCTGAATGCGAAATTTGCAGCCAGTTGCGGGATTGCGAGGACAGGTGCGACAAGGAATACAAAGATGCCTTTCTCCTGCCGCCTGCTAGTTACCGGCTGGTACCCATTGGCTCATCACTTATGAACCCGCTGATGAAATGCCCGCTGTGCGGCACCTACTACGATTACATCCACTTTTACGAATATTCCCCGATGGGCAACGATGAGGAGGAGCACCTGAGGCGATTGCCCGCCGCCGAGGCCCTAGCCGACCTGTGCGCATGGGAGATCTATTCAGAGTTGGAGGACTATGCGCGGAGGGGCGCGGCATACGCTACAAGGGTGCTGGTGGCGATCAACCGGTCAAAGCTAAAGCGGGACACCGCGGAATTCAAGGCGCTGCAAAGCCTCTGCAAAGCGATAAAGCAAAGCTAAGGCGCAGTCTCCTATCCTATTTGTAAAGAGTTCAGATGACTATTAAAGTTGACCGTTTGAGCAAAGTTTTCAATGTGCAGCGCAAAGAGCCGGGACTGGCGGGCGCTGTCAAAGCCCTGTTCCTGCCCAAATACGAAGACAAGGTTGCGGTAGACGGTATTTCCTTTTCCGTCGAGGCGGGCGAAATGGTTGGTTACATTGGCGTGAATGGCGCGGGAAAATCAACCACGATCAAAATGCTAACCGGGATTCTCGTCCCAACCAGCGGCAGCGCGCGTGTGCTCGGACGCGATCCGCACCAAGACCGGGTGGCAAATGCCAGGGAAATTGGCGTGGTCTTTGGTCAGCGCACCCAGTTGTGGTGGGATTTGGCCTTTATCGAGTCGCTCAGCCTGGTGGCCAAGATCTATCAGGTTCCCCAAGCGCGCTATAAACAGTTACTCGACCAGTTCGCCGAGACGCTGGAGCTTGAAGAGCTGATGGATGTGCCGATCCGCAACATGTCGCTGGGACAAAAGATGCGCGCCGAACTGGCCGCGACGCTGATCCACGAGCCGCGTGTTGTATATTTGGATGAACCGACCATCGGGCTGGATTTGATCGTCAAGGAACGCATCCGCGAGTTCATCAAGGAACAGAACCGCATGAAAGGCGCCACCGTCATCTTGACCACTCATGATCTGGGCGACATTGAAGAACTGTGCAAACGCGTCATCATTATTGATGCGGGAAAACTCATCTACGATGGGCCGATAGAGACCATCAAGAAACGCTTTGGCAAGTACCGCGAGATTACCTTCGAAACGCTATCCACGCCGGGCAACGTGGATTTGCCGCCAGGGGCAGAGATCGTCCTCGTCGAGCCGCGTAAAATGTCGGTGCGCTTTGATCGCACAGCGACCACTGCCAGCGGGGTGGCTGCCACGTTGATGAACCAGCTCGAAGTTAGAGACTTTTCCCTGTCCGAACCCGATCTGGCGTCCATCATCAAGCAGATTTACAACGGCGCGCTCAGCGAGGAGCATGTGGCATGATCCAATCTCTGCGGCGCGAGATTTCGATTTACGGCGCAATTGCGGCGATGGCGGCCAAGACGCGCCTGGCCTACAATATGTGGGTCTGGGCAGACTTTGTCGTCACTATCGTCTCGATGATCGTGTTTGTTTATTTCTGGCGCGCGGTGTATGCAAACACAGCCATGCTGGGTGGGCTGGCGCTCTCGCAGACAATCACCTACATTTTGCTGGCGCGCCTCCTCTCGCCGCTGGTAGAGACGCGCACGATCTTTTTCTTTGGCTTTATAATCCGCCAGGGACAAATTGCCGTGGAATTGACGCGCCCGCTGGACTTGCAACTGCGCATTATGGTCGAGAGTTTTGCCGAACTGCTGGTTTTCCTGGTTCAGCGGCTGCCGCTCTTTTTGCTTGCCTGGTTGGTCTTTGGGATGCGCCTGCCCGCAGACCCGGGGTTGTGGCTGGCATTCTTTATCTCGCTCCTGCTTGGGCAGGGAGTTTTACTCATGTTCGACTGGATTTTCGCATGCCTGGCGTTTTACGTGACTGAAACCTGGGGATTGAGCGTGGTGCGCGTTGGCGCGGGATCATTTTTCAGTGGGGCGTTGGTTCCGCTGGTGATGATGCCCGCCTGGCTGCAAAACGTGGCTGCGGCCATGCCCTTTGCGCAGGCCATGGCGGTGCCGGTCTCATTCCTGAGCGGAATCTCTACTTTTGCCGATGCTCCACGCCTGTGGCTGATCCAGCTTGCCTGGCTGCTGGCGCTGCTGGCGCTTTCGCGGGCAGTGTTCAGCGTGGCGGTGCGCCAAGTTACGGTACAGGGTGGCTGAGATGGCGCGTTATCTATCGCTCTATGGGTATTTCCTCGTCCAGCGATTCAAAATCCTGATGGAATACCGCCTGAATTTTTTCATCGGCGCGACCTCCACAGCGGTTTTGCAGGCTGCTTCGCTGGCGGCCATCTGGGTGGTGATGCGGCAGATTCCATCGCTCAATGGCTGGAGTTTCTATCAAGTCATTCTGGTTTACGGCCTGCTGACAATGAGCGAATCCATCACGCACATGTTTGCCGACAACCTTTGGACGGTGGGCTGGGGTTACGTGCGCAGCGGGGATTTCGATCGTTTCCTGGTGCGGCCTATTGATCCGCTCTTTCATTTGCTGGCCGATCGCTTTTGTCACGATGGTATCGGTAATCTCGTCACCGGCGCGCTATTGGTGGGCGTTTCCATGCAGCAACTAGGCATCGCGTTCACTCCACTGCGTGTGCTGTATATCGTCATCAGCGTGCTTTGCGGAGGTCTGATCTTTATCGCGCTCAATCTCATCACCGCCACCAGCGTCTTTTGGATTATGGAATCAATTCCGGTGACACAGATGGTATTCACCATGAACGAGTTCGCCAAGTATCCGTTGAGCATTTATCACAACAGTATTCGTATTTTGCTAACCTGGATCATTCCCTACGGCTTTGCCTCGTTCTACCCGGCCAGTTATCTGCTCGGGCGCGACCTTGGCCCCTTGGTATGGCTCAGTCCGATTGTGGCAATGGTGTTCATTTTTGTCGCTTACCGTATCTGGCTTTTCGGTCTGCGTCACTATAGCAGCACAGGGTCTTGACATTGTCAAGCGCTTTTTAGTGAGCACACGCGTCCCCATCGCCATCGCCCGGCCCACAGATGGGAAGCAAGTGACGGCGTTCATCATCCTGTTCATCATGCTCGGCCAACTGGCCATGGGCATGCTGGTCTCTTTCTCCTCCACCTGGTGGGCGTTGCCAATCACCGCCCTGGCGCTGATTGGCTACTTTCTGCTGCGTCGAACGCAAGCCGCGCACCTACGTCGCCGCCACCGCCGTGGGACGCAAGGTCTTCCAGGAACATGTGGCGGCACTAGACGTTATCGGAAATAACGCAGCCAACGTATCCCCATACGTTGGCGGACTGGCATGGGGATGCCCATCCTGCTATTTCCGATAAGGTCTATTGGAAACGATCTTGAAAAGCAAGTGAGGAAAGATATGGAAACAAAAAACTCGTATTCATTTCTACTCTACCATCGCATCGGCCAGGTGGCTCGGCCCATCATAGCCTCGCGCTATTGGATCGTCATTGTCGTGAGCGTTGCCATTCTCCTGTACATCCCGTTCCTGTTCTCTGGCTTTTTTCAAGATGATTATGGTTTCCGTCTCAATTTCTCCCCGGATGTCTACAAGAAACATCTTGTGCCGGAAGAGGTCATAGAGGTCATGCGGAATAGCCCCCTGAACTTGTATGGCTTTTCGTGGGATTCGTCAGCACGCTTTAGCTTTGAGCAAGAGAAGGGGTTCGCCCCCTGGTGGGCCTCTGACCAGATAAAGACCAATTTCTTCCGGCCCCTGTCCTCGCTGACGCTGGCCCTTGACTTTAGTCTGTGGCCGGACACGCCCCTGCTGATGCACATTCACAGCCTGTTGTGGTTCTGCCTGCTGATCGTTCTGACCTACCGCTTGTATAAAAGCGTATCCGGCAGCGACGTGGTGGCCGGGATCAGCATCTTGCTGCTCGTTGTGGACGATGTGTTGAGCAGCCCGGTGGGCTGGATCAGCAACCGGCACGCCGTGGTTGCCATGGTTTTCTGCGTGCTATGTGTGTGGCTGTACCACCAGGGGATATCGCAAAAGAAATGGCCTTGTATTGCCGGTGCGTGTGGCGTCTATGCGCTGGCCCTGCTTGCCTCCGAAATGGGGCTGGTCACATTCGCTTATCTCTTTGCTTACATGTTGGTGCTGGACCGCGACAAATGGCCGGGCAGGGTCAAACGGATTGTCCCATTTGTCCTGATTACGGTGGCCTGGCGATTAGCTTATACAGGGTTGGGCTATGGGGCCAGCGGAACGCTCCTCTACATCGATCCGATCCTGAACCCGGCTGATTTCATCACGCAACTGCTCACCCGCTTCCCAGTGCTCTTGTTCAGCGCCGTTGGGCTGCCGGTGGTTGATATGCTCATAGCCTTTTCGCCGCAGGCAGTAAGAGTTGTTGCCGCAGTCACCTTAATCCCCCTTGGGCTGCTGGTGTTGACCGTCTATCCTGTCTTGAAGGCCCATCGAGAATCGGCCTTTTGGCTCTTGGGACTGCTGGCCGCAATCGTTCCGCTCGTTTCTGGCATACCCCAAAGTCGCAATCTAGGTTTAGTTAGCCTTGGCGTGATGGGGCTGGCGGGGCAGCTTTTTGTTGATACTGCCACCGCCAGGAAGACAGGGCCGCTGACCACTTTCCAGCGAATCTTGCTCAAGATGGCCATGCCCCTCATCCTGATCCTGTATCTCGTCGTTTCACCCCTTCTGGTGATGTCCAATCCGACTACCACGCGCATGTCGGCGGAGACGCAGGCCAGCGCGGCCGATTTTGGGAGCGCGCCCGAGTTGGCCGGGCAGCATCTATACATAGTCAACCCGCCCGGCGCGATGAGCTTTATGGCTGGCCTGTTTCAGCGATTGTTTACCGACGAACCTTTTCCCATTTCGATCAATTACCTCTCGTCCGGATTTGCGCCGGTACACATCGAGCGGGTGGATGCTCAGACGATTGTCGTGACGCCGGAGGGTGGGTATACGCCGCTGCCCGGCCCTATCGTGGACGACAAAACCGGGCTGGTGACTCACGTTCATCTAGAGAATGTGTACCGGGCGCTCGACGGGTTTCACTACAATCCCCGGAACCCAATGCAGGTCGGTCAGGTGGTTGCCTTGAGTGAGGTGACGGTTGAGGTCATCGAAATGACCGGCGATGGGCGGATTGCCCAGGCTGCCTTTACGTTTGCCCATCCCCTGGAAGATGGCCGGTACGTATGGCTGCTGTGGGATAAAGACGCTTCGACCTACGAGAGAGTCCAGATGCCGCCGGTCGGGGAGTCGAGAATTTATCCCTGATGCAAAGCTGGGAATACCAGCTGCAGCAATGCCACCATGCAAAAGACTGGCGACCGGGTTTGCGTCAATGGCGGCCAGTGGCGTTCTTGCCAATTGTGTGCCATAATCAAAGATGGCTGGGCTCGCAACACTATCTGAGAGCCTGCGTTGAACAAAGCTTTATGTTCAAGGAGGAAAACAAGGTGAGTCAAAAAAAACAACCGGAACAGCAAGAGGAACTGGAGCAGCAGCAACTAAAGCAGCAACATGATCAGCGGCAACTGGAGCAGCAGCAAATGAAGCAGCGGCAACAGGAGCAGCAGCAACTAGAGCAGCAACAGGAACAGAAACGAAAACAGCGGCAGCAGGAACAGCAGCAACTGGAACAGCAACAAGAAAAAGAACGAAAACAGCGGCAACTGGAGCGGCAGCAACTGGAGCAGCAACAGGAACAGGAACGAAAACAGCGGCAACTGGAGCAGCAGCAGCTAGAGCGACAACAGGAACAGAAACGAAAACCGCAACAAGAGGAGCAGCAGCAACTGGAGCAGCAACAAGAACAGAAACGAAAGCTGCGGCAACAGGAGCAGCAATAGAAGAAACAACGGTGAAACCAAGTCTAGCGGCGATGCGCCAGCCGATACATAGCGTAAGTTGCGCCGCCGCCAATACCCACAGGATAAGCAACTTGATGGTGACTGGGTAGCTTGCCAGCTAGCTCCACAGGGAGGGTTAAAAGTCAACCCAAAAACTATCTGGCCAAGAGGTCAGTTTGAACGCGGGCCAAATCAAAAGCCGCGCCGATCTGGGTAAACAGCGCGCGCGCGCGCGCCAGGTGTCTTTGCCTCTCGTCGCCCGTGGTGTGGCGACCAATCTCAAAATGCGCCAGCCCCTGCTCGTAGGGCATGGCCAGCCGTTCGGCTGCCTGCAAGCCTCGGCGCCAATTGCCAAGAGCCTGGGCTTTTTCTCCCGCCAGCCAATCGTACACCCCCTGGCAAATCCAGGCGCTTGGCCGACCGATGGGAAACACCTGGGCAAATTCGCGCAAGGCCTTGCACGCCTGCAGAGCGCTCGATTTCAAGCTGAGGGTTTCGGAAACAAAACCGGATAGGCGAGACTCGGAATCTAGAGCCTGCGTTCCCAAAGCCGTTCTTTGAAAATTGGACATTAAAATCGGCCCAGATTCCCACAGGCTCAGGTATACCTCGGTCACTCCAGCATAGGCATAAACCAGGTTATAAGAGATGGGGCGCGATTGCGCAATCAGTTGAGCGGCCTTGTCGGCTGCCTCTCTGGCCAGTTGAGGCTGCCCCTGGCGCAGGCGGGCCAAAGCAAGCGTGCCATAAGCGTAGATTTCTTCTACCCGCCCCAAATTTCTTTCTAGCAAAGCCTGGGCTTTTTCCAACAGCGCCGCCGCCTCATTCACGCGATCCAGCGGCAACAAACACCGGGCATGCCCCAACAATCCATACACCTGGTACTGGGCATCGCCCCGGCGGCGAGCCGATTCGTAAAGATCATCAAACAAGTCGGCGATGCTGGCAAACTCGCCTTGCAGGCACGCCACGGTGGCCAACGTATTCAAGCTCTGCTCCCACCGGCGGCGGTCGCCGCTGCGGTTCGATATTTCAACCGCCTTGCCCACCGCCGCGCGCGCCCGCTCCCAATTGCCCACCCCCGCATCATATACCGCCGTAACCAGCATCACCCAGCCCAATGAAGGCAGGTGCTCAGTTGCCTCGGCCGTTTCGCGCGCCCACTGCCCATAGGCTTCGGCCAGACCATGCGCCTGAACCAGCCCGGCCGTAATGCAAACGCTGGCATAACTGCGCGCCAATTCTGGCGAAGGCCCAATTTTTTCCGCCAGGTTCAAAGAGCAAATGTTGGCGCCGATATTCAAAAGTTTGTCGTTGGCATAAAAGTACACCTGCCCCAAAGCCCAATAAGCGCGCGCCCCCTCTACCAGCTCTGCCGATGGCTCTGGGGCAGACGCCGCCTCTGAATGAACCGGGCCTACCCCAGCCGCTCGTGACAGGCGAGTAAAGCGGCTAGGCCACAGGCGGTGCGCGGCTTGGATGGCAAGCTGTCTGGCCAGGCCGGTCACCAACTGGCTGCGCCCAACAGGCACCGGCCAGCCCAAAAGCGCCACGGCCCGCTCCAGGTGTTCGCGGCTTTCAGCCAATCGCCCCATGCTCAAAAAGGCCTCGCCCAACTGGCGTTGCCAGCGCGCGCGCCGCAACCGCGCGGCAGCCTGATCTGCCTGCTTGTCCAACTCTACCGCTTCGCCCAGAAAGCGCACTGCTTCCTGGTTGGCATAGTTGCGCAAGGCTTGCTCACCCGCCTTTTCCAGGTACTCGATGGCCTTGGCCACCAGCGCAGCATCGCCGTGCTGTCCTTCGATGGTTTTGCCCCAGTGATGCGCCAGCAAGGTATACAAGGACGATAAATCGTCGGCAAAAGTGCGCTCGTGCCACTCGGCCACCGCGCGATGCAATTGCCGGCGCTGGGCAAACAACATCAGGTTATAGGCGGCTTCTTGGATCGCCACGTTTTTAAAAGCAAAGGTCGGCTCTTGGCTGGAAGCGTCGCGTGGAGTCAAGTCTAATTGCTGCAACAAATCCAACGTTTCGGCCAGCTTGGCCTTGTCTGCTTCAATGGGGTAAATATCTTGAAGAATGCGCAAGCTAAAAGCCGGCCCGATAACGCTGGCTACCTTGAGCGCCAATTGCTGCGGCGGCGTCAAGCGGTCAATGCGGCTGTTGATTACGCCTTGCACCGTGTCGGGCAGGCTGAGCGCGCCAAAGTCGCCGGCGCCAGGCGCCACCTGGCACTGGCCGTCCGCAATGACCACCAGGCCCGTATCGCGCAGAGTATAGGCCAGCTCTTCGCCAAAAAACGGGTTGCCCTGCGCTTTTTCGTGAATGAGCGCCGCCACGGCATCTGGCAAGTTGGAAACATTCAATCGCTGGCACACCAATGCCATCATCTCGTCTGAAGAGAGCGGCTCTAACCGCAGCCACTGCATGGCGCTGGTTAAAAGCAGCATCTGGCGGTATTCTTCAGGCAGCGAGCCGGTGAGCGGGCGGGTGACAATCACCAACAAGATCGAATGCACCTGCTGGCCGGCCGCCAGCGCCAGTATCCAAGAGGCCGAATCCATCCAAAGGGCATTTTCCAAAACCACCACCAGCGGCGATTGTCTGGCAGCGGTCTGCAACAAGCTGATCAACAACGTCCGAATGTTGTCGGCTCGCACCTGAGCATCCATTTGTCGGGTAGCGTCATTCTCGGCCCAGTCCAGGGGCAGCAGCGCATTGAGCAAGGGGGCCAGCCGCAGCAGGCCCGGCGACGATTGCAACTGCGCCAAGACCTGTTCGCGCCTTTCCTCTGGAGCAAGTTCCGGCCGCAGCCCAAGCAACTGGCCAAAGATTCCTCGCCAGGCATGATAAGGGGCAGATTTTTCAATCGCGTCGCCTTCACCCACCAGGCAGCGCACATTCAAAGCTCGCCCCTGCTGCAGCAATTCACCCACCAGTCTCGATTTGCCAATGCCGGCTTCGCCTTCAATCACCACCACGCCGCCCTGCTCGCCGCGCAACAAGCGCCTCAAGTTTTCTGTCAACATTGCCCGTTCCGGCCCTCGTCCAATCAGGGCCGCGCGCTGGCGAGAAGGCATTTGCCCTCTGGCATCACGCCCCACCTGCCCGCTTGGCCTAAAGACGGGCATCGGCTCGGTTCTTCCTTTCACATTGATGGGCGTCAAAACGTCGAACGTCAGGCGGTTTTGGGCCGCGTGATAGGTAACCTCATCGCATAAAATCGGCGCGCTGCTTCCCCTATACCTGGCGGCAGCCTGCATCAGGCGGGCCGACATGTTGACCACGTCGCCCACCATGGCATATTCGCGCCGCAGCGCGTTCCCTCGCTCTCCACAATATGCCTGCGCCGTGGTGACGCCGATTGAGCAATCCAAGCCAAGCTCTTGCAGCTTGGCCTGCATGGACAGCGCCGCCTGCGCCCCGCGCGTGGCATCATCCTCGTGAGTGACTGGCGGCAAGCCAAACGCCGCCACCAGCGTGGTGCCCTTGTCGTCCACAATAAACTGGTTGACACTGCCTTCATAGTGATACAACGCCGTCTGCATAGAGTGCATGACGGTCTGCATCCGGTCCAACGCATCGGGCGATTGGTAATCCATGCCCAACACGTTGAGGAAAACCACCGTAATGCGGCGCAGCTCAGAAATCCACTCGGTTTGCCCGGCGCTGAGGCGCGCCAGGATGGCGCCGGGAATGTATCCCCGCAGCGCCGCCTCGGCCCCAACAGCCAGCTCAATCCGCGGCAAGCGGCGCGGCAGCAGCGGGTTGCACGCCTCTACCAGCACGTAGGAAAAATCGGGCAGATCAGACAAGGGCAGTCCCCGGCACTGGTCTTGCACCAGCGACCACGCTTCGGGTGAAAGAATGACCTGCCCCGGCTGGGCCTGGCGTTGAGCCGCGCCCATTTGCATCAGCGGCATGCCCGCCACCAATAGCTCCCACCGCCCAAACACCCCGCCCACGCTCGCCGTCAACACGTCGCCGGCGCCAATCCCCACCCGCAAAGAAAGGCGCAACCCTTCGGCCACTTCATATTGGCCCAACACCTGTTGCATTTCCAGGCCGCACTGGGTGGTGCGGTGGGTGGCCACTTGCAGGCTCTCGTCGGTGGCAGGCCATAGGACAAGCGCCGCGTCTCCGGCAAATTTGATAATGTCGCCCCCGTGGGCCAAGACCACATCAATCAGCTTGCCGAAATAGGCATTGAGTAAGCGAATCAACTCTTCGGCGCCGGCCGGGCCTTGCTGGGCCAGGCGCGCCGCCATGGTGCTGTAACCCGAGATGTCGGCAAAAATAACCGCGGCGGAGAAACGATCGGCGCTAGGCGCAGTCAGCGGCGCTGGGTTGCTTGCAAAGCGCCGCGCCACCAGCGTAGGCACATAACTCGCCAAAGTCTCGGGGGGTAAAGGCATGCTAGGCTCCTACCAGCATTATACATCAAGTCGGGGCAGCCCCCTTTGCCAACGTCACCCCGCCCGAATCGGCCAAGGCGTCCTCGTAGCGGGCCAGGGCAAACAACAGCGAAGACAGCCGGTTGAGATAACGCACCGTTTCGGCATTTTGAGCCAGGCCATCGTGAACCAGCTTTACCACCAGGCGCTCGGCGCGGCGCACCACAGTGCGCGCCACATCCAACGCTGCGCCGGCGGCGCTATCGCCGGGCACCACAAACTCGCGCGGCAAGACGAGTTCAGCGCCCAAGTCGTCCGTCTGCTGCTCCAACCACTCGACATGGTCAGGAGCAATGTGGGGCAAGCGGCCGGCCGTTTCCGGCGTAGCGGCCAGCTCGGCCATCAATGTGTAGAGGTGCCGCTGGCTTGACAGCAGCGCAGCCTTGGTGCGCGCCGATTGCGCCAGCGCGCGCGCCAACCCCATCGCGGCCGAGGCTTCATCTACCGTGCCATAGGCTTCGGGCTGAGGATGGTGCTTGGGCACGCGCCCTGCTCCCAATAACCCGGTGCTGCCATCATCACCCAGGGTTGTATAGAGCTTGGTCATCCTAGCCTCCACCCAAGCGCGCCGCAATCGCGCCCCAAGCTGTGGCAAGCGCGCCGCAAGCGCATGTTACAATCCACAGGCCAACCATCAGCGCCAGCGCCACAGCCGCTCCCCGCGAAGGCGGCGCGCCTCTGCCGGTCAACCCCCTGCCGTGAAAGGCCAGCCACACCACCATCGCCGCCACTGTATAAAGCGCCAGCCCGGCCGCCAGCAACAGCACACCCCGGTTGCCCGTCAGTTCAAGGAGATTGGCGCTGGGGTTAACCAGCGTGTGCAGCATGAAAAGCGAAACCAAAAACGACAAAATGCTCCACACCAACCAACTCCACCTGAATAAATATCCGCCGGCCAGCGTGCCCACCGGCGCCAGTTCGAAAAACACCAGTTGCAGCGCCACCAAGAAAATCAACAAAAACAAGGTCTGCAACACGCCCATCGCGGTTGTGCTGATGGCGCCCAGCCCGCCGCCTGTGCCATAGTCCAGGCCGCGTTGCGCCATGTCGGTGGGAATAGACAGCCCCCAAAAGATCAGCCCCACCACCAACACAGCCAGCAAGCCAACCACAGCCAACAAAGCCAGGTTGCGCCTAGAGCCTGGCGTTACCTCGCTTGTCGCGCCCAATAGCGCCACTCCCAGAGTCAACGCATAGATGAACCCCGGCAAAACACCCACCACAAAAGAAACCACCACCAACACCACCAGGCCCACCAATCCCAACGGCCGCAGCCTGAGCGCAGAGACCTCGCCCAAGACGCCGGCCATCACCTTTTGCCCGCCCACAAACACCAGGCTGGTCAACCCAATGGCAATAAACATGCCGGCAAATACCCCCACTCCCTGGGCAGTCAACGGAGACTGGTTTCGGTCTAGCATCGAAGCGACCAGCGCGCTCAACGCAAAAACCAGCGCCAGCAGCACCGCCACAACCACGCGGCGAATCAGGCCGGCCACATTCCACGTCGTTGGAGAGCGAGCAGCATTATAAAACGAGGCCACTCGCTGCCCGGCTGCGCCTGCCATGCGCGCCAGCCGCGCCGGCTCTGCCGTTTGGGCGCGCGCCGGACGGTCATTGA
>JBGSMF010000305.1:0-5749 GCA_041740315.1 Thermoflexales bacterium | reverse complement strand
GCGCGCGCCGGCGGCGGTGGCGGCCTCGAACAGGCGCGGCAAGACGCGGTTGCTGTCGTCCACCAGCACCGTCACCAGGCCATCCTGAGCAGAGGCGCGCGCGACGCCCTCCACCTGCTGCCAGGCCGCCAGGACGCGCTCGGCGTCCACGTTCAGGGTCAGGTCAATGCGCGTCTGTTCGCCCACCAACCGGATCAGCTCATCGTGTGTGCCGTAGGCGATCACCTGGCCGTGATCCATAATGGCGATGTGGTCGGAAAGCTCGGCGGCTTCTTCCATATAGTGGGTGGTGTACAGCACCGTCATGCCCTGGCGGTAGAGTTCCTTGACGTTGTCGAGGATGTGGCGGCGGCTTTGCGGGTCAATGCCCACCGTCGGCTCGTCCATGATCACCACCTGCGGCTTGTGCAGCAGCGCCGCGCCAATGTTCACCCGCCGCTTCATCCCGCCGGAGAACTTGTCCACGCGCCCCTTTTGGCGGTCGGCCAGACCGATGATCTGCAATATCTCGTCCACGCGCCGTTGGAGGGCCGCGCCGCGCAGTCCGTACATCTTGCCCCAAAAGAGCAGGTTTTCGCGCGCCGACAGGTCGGGGTAGAGCGCAATGTCCTGCGGCACCACGCCCAGGCACGCTTTGGCCGCCTCCGGTTCGCGGCGAATGGAATGGCCCATCACCAGGGCATCCCCCTCGCTGGGCGCCAGCAGGCCAGAAAGCATGGAAATGATCGTGCTTTTGCCCGCGCCGTTGGGGCCGAGCAGGCTCAGGATTTCCCCCGCCTGCGCGGTCAGGTTGACGCCCTGCACAGCCTGCAAGTCGCCGAACCGTTTGTGCAAATTTTGCATTTCGATAGCCAAAATCATAGTGTTCTCTCCACATTCACCGATTTCTTGACAATGCCCCGCACGAACAGCGCCCCGGTCCGATCAGAACACCGCCGGCGAAGCGTTCCGGTACATCGTCCATGAGCCGCTGCTGCACTGCTGCGCCAGCTATCCCCGCAAGCAGCTGCGTGATGGGTGTAGACGCTTGTATACTCCTTACATTTGTAGATTAAGCAACAGCGGCGACAAAAGGCTTTTTGTCTTGCTGGCACAGCCGTTTGACCAGGCCGCGCCCCGACATGGCAGCGGTGGGAATGCCGCCGCCCGGCTCAACCCATTGGCCCACCATGTAAAAATTTTCCAGCCCCGGCAGGGTCTTGCTCATCCCCTTGCCAAACATCATGCCAATGGTCTTGGTCGTCAGCAGCCAGCCCTCCATCGAACCCTGCCAGTTTCCGGTGTGGCGTTCGTAGGTCAGCGGCGTCGTTACGTCCACCGCCTCAACGTCTGCTGTGACGCCCGGATAGCGCCGCTCCAACTGGTCCATCACCGCCAGCGCGATGTGCTGCTTTTCGGCTTCGTAGCGTTCTCGGTCTTGGGCCAGCTCTTTCCAATAAGCATACTCGGAGGGGAACACGGTCAGAACAACCGACTTGCCGGCCGGCGCCAGCGTGGGGTCGTGGCACAAGTGCCGAAAGCCGATCAGCGCGCGCTCCTCGCCGGCGATGGTGATGGGCTGTTCGATCTGGTAGACCACCGAAGAAGGCGCGCCCGACATGTCACGCTTCAGCCCCAGCGAAACCTGGATGATCGGCCTAAAGATGGGCAGCTCGTCGTAATAGCCGCGAACGGTGTCGTCAATATAGTTGCCCTTGAGCATGTCAAAGATCGTCGCGTGACCGTCGGCGGCAGAGATCACCACGTCGGCGCGATGCTCCGACCCATCTGCCAGGCGCACGCCCACCGCGCAGTTGTTCCTTCGACCCTGCTCAGGACTTGTTTCAACCAGGATCTCGGCCACGCGCGCGTTATAGTGAATCTGCCCGCCCAGGTCGAGATAGCGCTTTTCAATCGCCTGCGCAAAAGCCAGCGAGCCGCCCAGCGGGTAGCCGGCATCTCGCTTGTGCATCCAGGCCAGCGTCATCATAAAACCAAGCATCGGGAAATCAGGCACGCCGTCAAAGATTTGCCCAAACGCCTGGCGCAAAAAAGGATCGCTAAAGCGTTGGGCATACGTCTCGATGGGGATTTTGCTCCACTTGCGCATTGCGCCCAGGTGCGGCAGCATTTGGAGGCCGGCCTTGAGCTTGTTAAGCAGGCCCGCTGGCATATCCAGCGGCATGTCCATCCGCGTCAGCGAACGGGTGGCGCGGGTAAATTCTTCGATCACCTGGCTATCGGCTGGCGACAGTTCCTTCATGTGTTGTTCCAGGCGGTCAATGTTGGTATACACCCTAAAAGTTTTGCCGCCTGTTCCCACCACTTGCACAAACGTCTCGTGCTCAACAAATGATCTCCCCTGGACTGCCCCTAGTTCTTGCCAGATGCGGTTACTGTCCGATTTAGGATTCGAGCCAACCAGCCAGTGGATACAGCCGTCGAACACATAGCCTTTGCGCTTCCACGAGGTGCATAGCCCGCCGGGCAAGGTATGCAGTTCAAAGATTTGTGTCTGGTAGCTGTTCATTTGGGCATAGCAACCCGTGGCCAGGCCGGCGATGCCAGCGCCGATAATAATGATAGATTTATTTGCCATCGTGTGATTACTCCTAATATTAATGGTCCAGTGCCGCCCGTACATGCTCAACGGCTCGCATAAAGACGCCCACCAATTTTGAGATTGGGTGCGCGGCAGAAAGCGCGGCTACTTTTTCCGGGCGACAACCAGCCCGGTCAGCCAGGTAGATCCGAAAATCAATGCAAATGGAATCCATGTCCCCAGCAGGCTGGCAAACATGTCCAAGCTGCGATTGATCACCAACGCGACTACAAAGAAATCCATGGCGATCACAAAAGCAATAAAGGCGAAAGCGGTCTGCACAGGCGCGGTATAGTTAAAACGGCGAAAATAGAGCAGTGATACGCCCGCAAAGAAAACGGGCGCGGCCAGCGCATGGAGGATCAAGGCAGTGTTCACCGAGGTTACGGCCATACCGATGCCCATCGTCGCGGCACACAGCAGCCAGCCAATGAAGGCATGGACCAACACAATGACGATTTTTTTGAAAGACATATCACGCTCCGTATCACTCCCGGTATGAATTTATAACGATTCTGGCGCAAGCAGCGCCACATGGCCAGCCACCGTTCCGCTTTCCAGCAGCGCATTGGCTTGGGCCGCTTCCAAAATCGGAAAACGGGTGGCGATGACCGGCTTGATTTTGCCTTCTTCGAGCAGATTGAATAGCGCCGCCCAGTCTTGCAAAAAGGGCCGCCAGTTCAGATAAGACGCGCCCGTGCCATACAGGGTGACGCGCCGGCCATTGGGCAACAGGTTGAGCCAAATGACGCGCCCCAACAAGCGCAGCATCCCGGAAAAACTGTGCGGATTAGCATAGCCCACCCAAATGCCGCCGCGTTTCAGCAAGGGAAAGCCGCGCGGCAAATAATCGCCGCCGACGCCATCAAAAACTGCGTCCAGTCCAGCGGGTTCTGCCTGGCGGATGACGGCGACAAAATCCTGGTACTGATAATCAATCAGCATCGCGCCGTATTCGGCCAGCGCGGCGTGTTTGCTCTTGGACGCCATCCCATACAGTTTGAGGCTGGCCAGGTGGCCCAGTTGCAAAAACGCTGTGCCAATGCCGCCGCTCGCACCGATGATGAGAATTTTGTCTCCCGCCTTGACCTTGGCCGAGCGGTGAAGTGTTTGATAAGCGACAATCTGAATCTCCCCCGCCCTAAAGGGCTGGGGAGATTCAGCATTTGTCTAATTCTCGCGCAAATCTTTATCCATCTGATCTAGATTCACCCACAGGCACTTGTGCCCCCTGCCCGCCTGGCGGGCCTCCTCTGTAACACCGCTCCTGGAAAACAGCGCGTATGTCACCTGCCATCGGTCCGCCGGTGGCGGGATAACCTGCTGCGCCCTGGCAATAAAATCCTCAACTATCCTTTTGCGAATCGGCTCAGCCGTCCACTTGCACTCGCCCAACAAGATAGCATGGTCGTCTTCGTTGATTGCCACCACATCAATCTGCGGCTTGCCCGTCCCCCAAAACGATCCCACCCGCCTTGGCACAAAGGGCAGCCGCCCAGCGTCGCCTTGCCGCAAGACCCACTCGCAGGCCAACTCCTCGAAAACATAGGTCCCGACAAATTCAGGCAGATGCTTGCGAATATTTTGCCACGCTTGCTGTGTCAGTCCCCGCTCAAGATTGGCGCGAGCGGGAGCCAGGAAGCGGTAGTAGAAGCGCAGATAATGGTCAATGACCTGGTAGCGCCCCTGCTTGCTCTGCTCCGGGCGGCTGATCGTGGCCGGCACCTTGCGCTCAATGATGCCCAGCCGCTGCAGCACCTCCAGGTATCTGGCCACCGCTGAATGTTGCAGCCCGGCCATCTTGGCAATCTCGGTCATGCGTGTAAAACCCGAGGCAATCGCGGCTACAATGGCGACATAGTTGCGCGGCTCACCCAGCTGGTCACGCAAAAGCGCGCCGGCGTCGTCTATAATCATCGCGCTGGATAACAATTGCTGTAGATTCCATTCGACTGTACGGCCAGGATTGAGCAGTTCCAAATACTGGGGCACACCACCGACACACGCATACACACTGGCGCGATCCTCCGCAGAGTACGAAGGGAAAAAAGCCGACAGTGCTCCGAATGACATGGGCTGCAAATGCAAGCTGCTGGTGGCGCGATTGTAGAGGGGAGAGCGGTAGGACAGCACCTCGCGCTCAATCATGCCGGCGTGCGAGCCAGTCAGGATTAACAGCAAGTTACAACGCTTCAGTTGATGATCCCACAGCCTCTGCAAAACGCTGGGCAAAGACGAATCAGATTCAACCAAATAGGTGAACTCGTCTATGACAACAACCAGGCGTTGAGACTGCGCCCCGCCTGCTGGATGGGCAGGCAGGCGGGGCAACTCGCTCAAGACCATTTCCCAATTGCTGTAGGTGAAATCAGCCGGCACAACCTGATCAGGGTTGACGTGGTTTTGAATGGCGCGGGAAAAGGAACGCAGCTGCGCCGCTGCCGAGGTGCGGTCGGCGGTCCAGAACAAAGTCGGGTGTCGGCGGCTTTCCAGCCAGTGGCCTACCAGGGCTGTTTTGCCCACGCGCCGGCGGCCATACAAGACAAACATTTGCCCGCCAGGGCGGGCGTACAGATCATCAAGAAGGTCAAGTTCGCGCTTGCGATTGTGAAAGGCCATTAGTATATCTCCTAAAAATAATACTTTGTAGTTACATCTTAGCCCCAACACAACCAATTGTCAAGCTGTAACTTGAGACTTTCCCGATGCAGTGGTTAGTGGCGGTATTTTGCAGTAGCCGCTTGAATGGTGAGAGTCTTGTGGCGATATTTTGCAGCGAGCCTTTCAAGAAGCGCCGGGCTGTTCACTGCAACGAAAAACCACAATTCTGCATCGGAAAATCAGCTCTATTGCATTGAAAAGTCTCGCTCACCGGGGCGCGGTATGCGGCCACCGCCCGTTTTGCAAAGCCAGCATGGGCCGGTATGTCTTGATGTACATGCTTCTGTTCTGTCTGTGACGCTTTGAGATTCCGTTCCATACTTGAAAATCACGGAATAGCGAACGCGGAAAAGCGCAAGGCGATGAGCCTTGCACTTTTTTGTCCAATAAAGACAATGGGGCGTGACTAGTCAAATGCGACAGGGAGTTACACTTTCATCTGTTAACAAAAAAGCCCTGGCCTGGGCCAGGGCTTTTTTGTTCATTTGGGCAGGCCTTGCATTAAGG
>JBGSMF010000304.1:0-18244 GCA_041740315.1 Thermoflexales bacterium | reverse complement strand
AATTGACGTTGGAGCAGGCGGTTTTGACGTATCGGGATGAATGGTTGATCGAGCATGGCTTTCATCGTTTGAAGGGCGCGCCCGTATCGCTTGATCCGTTGTTCGTCAAACGCGATGACCAGGTGGTTGGCCTGACCAACTATCCATAATTTTAAGCCAGACTTGGCTTCCCACCATAGACTTACGACTGAAATCTAGCCATTTTTGAATAGTGCCATCTGTCGACATCCATTCTTCCGTCGAGTAACCACAGTCTAATATATACATGGCGTATACTGCTTGGATAAACAAGGGAAGATATTTCAATTCAGCTGATCTTATCTTGCTGATACGCGCATACTCATTTAATGCAAGATTATACATCTGCCACGCCACTGGCTCCGAAGTTGGAATATCAAGAAACCAAGCCAGGAACACTGCCAGATCGATAAGCGCAATGTTAAAATCGATGCAGCCAAGATCAATAATACAATATTCTCCCGTACTGTTTCTTAACGCATTCGTTCTGTTGAAGTCCCCATGGATAATCGACCTTGTAAAACGCGAGAGTCTTAAGTCAGAAAAACGTTGCGCGATTGATCCGATTAGATTGATGTCAATCTGAGACAACATTGGCTTCTTCATCTCGAAGAGCGCAGGAAGATCCGCTATACCACTTGTCCAATAGCCCTGTTCTGCTTTATGAACTTTAAAACTCTGATTGTGAATATTGGCTAGATACCAAGCCAGGACAAGAAAATCATCTTGAGTTGGTGGTCGGGTTATAAAATCCTGCCCATCAAAGTACTCAGTCAGATGAAGTAATATGGGATGTTGCTCGATCTTTATTTCACAGATAAAGCTTCCCTGATGATTTATTATTTTAGGTACAGGTATCCCACCCTCTAAAAACTTGGTTAACCCTATCACCTCGTTTTCAACTACCTCTCGCGTCTTATATCGAGAATGAACCTTGAGCGCGAAGACTCCTTGAGCGGTTGTCAGCTTAAATACCGCATCGTCATGAACTCCCTGACTAGCTAGCTTCCAACTATAAACGTTGCCGAGGTCGTATTGACGCGCAACAGTTTGTAGTAGCTGTTCAACAGGAATCTCGATCTCTGACGGAGGAAGTTTTTCGAGCATTTATTGACCAGTCGGCAATGAGGCCACTCATCACAAGCCGCTTGCGGTAGAAGCATTGGCTAGATCTCTAACAGCAGCTGGAGGTTCTTCTGAACCGGCGGGCGCGACAGTTCCTCTTGCGGAGAGACGCACTCGTAACTCAGCAAGTGCACCAAGTACCGATTGAACATCATATTCCTCTACCATCTTGCAAATTTCTGCTAGGAAAAAGTTGACTCGGTTAGCATAGGGGGGACAAAAATAGCTGATGCACTGAAACCGGGGGGTCGATGTTGATGGTTCACCATAGATGTTAAGCCAAGTCTGTTGGAATTGACCAGCCATGGCCGATCCCATGGCCACCCCCGTCCGCAGGGTATTGTAGTCACAGAAATATATGTGGCCATCAGAAGCAACTGTTCCCAAGAATTTGCGATAGTGACAACCATTGCGGCATGACCAAGCATGATAGTTTCCTGTTAGAATATCTTGACGAGAGTGCAAGGTGAATATTTGGAAATGAGGAGGATCATTGTAATCCCGATAGAGATTTCTGATAATTTTAAAGGTTTGGTCGAGGTACCTGGTCCGCTGAAGGTCATATTGACCAGTAATATCACACTTTAGTGTAAAAAGATCAGCTCCCGCGGCTTGAACCTCTTGAACGACGTAGGAGATTTCGTGGATATTGTCAGGGACAACAACATACCCCACATGAATTTGAGTCCGCTGAGAAGCTGGTTGCGTTCTTCGTTTGTGATCCAGCCCGCGGATATTGTCAATTATTCGGTTAAATGCGTTCGGCGGTCCACCTTTCAATGACCGATAAGTTTTTTGTCCAGCATCCAAGCTGACGTACACATAGGTTATTGATTTCAGGATGTCCCAAGTGGATTCATCCATTAACACACCGTTCGTAAACAGCCCTACCTGGCGCTCGGCTACGGTCAAAGATTGCATCGCGGCTAGGGCCGTGGCCTTATTCATGAGAGGCTCACCGGTAAACCCTGCAAACTTAACGGTTTTGATGCGTAATCCACCTATCTCACAGTCGATTAGCCCGCGAACCAGCTCAAGAACGTTGCTCTGATCGATAGAGTTGGGAAGGAGTAGCGTGTGGGTGCGGCGGTCTTGCACCGCTGCACCCACACACCACGAGCAAGACAAGTTGCATTTACTACTGAGCTGGATCTCTACTTCAAAGGGCGGAAAGACTCTACCCGATACAAACGCCTCCAAATATTCACCCTGCGCGAAGAGGAGATCCCGTTCGAAGTACCCGTCATTGGGATCTTCCACAAAAGGAGCCAGGCGGTTGATGATCGCTTGAATTTTATCCATTTCAGGCCTCGGGGATCAGGATGCGCTTGGAGCAGATAACGCCGTATCCTTCTGAACAGCTAGCGCAGGAGCTGGGAAGTCGCGAGAAACGGAGACTCTGTCTAAATGACGCAAAGCGGTGATCGCGCCAGATCTCGAGCGGTTCTTTTTCAAAGATGTTGCCAAAGCTCAAAGCAGCATTCATCACTTGGCGGCCCAAAAAGTAAAAAGGAAAAGACTTGGCGAGCAAGACACAGGGTGAAACGTTTCCCTCCTCGTCCACATTAAAATTCGAGGTCGAATCGCAACCGAGGGGCGTAGGCGTTAATCGCGGGAATTGAATTTCAATGCCAACCGCTGTCGCCTTAGCCTTTGCCTCACGGAATTTCTGGAGTGCATATTCATTACCCTGCGGGGAGTAAAGGATGAGGTCGCCCTGTTCACGCGAAAAAGTGAATAATCCATTGACATCAATTTCATCAATGCCCAGTTCGTGGCAAAATTCCACATAGTCTGTCAATTGCGCGATATTCTTCCGCTGCACCACAAAAACCGACCTAAGGCGAATGGGCCGGGAGGCCGCCGTTTTCAGCAGCTTGATGTTGTCAACCACCCGCTGAAAGTCGCTACCTACTTTAAGCGTTTGAGCCGTTACTGGATCACAACCATCCAAAGCGATGGAAATCCAGGGGACATTTCGGAGACAGAGGGCCTCGACTGCTTGTCGGGTGAGCAACATGCCGTTGGTCTGGATGGGGAAAGACATTTCGGGATTGATCCCCGCGATCACATCCATCATTTCGAACAAGTGCGGGTGCAAAAGAGGCTCGACGCTTGAAAACATGAATTCAGAGGCATGTTGAACCAGCGAGTGCAGCCGGTCTAAAAACCGTTCGAACTTATTCAGCGGCATAAACGGGGTATGCTTGGTCTTCGAATAAAATTGCACCTTGCAATGGCTGCAGCGTAGGTTACAAACTGTCATTATTTCAACATTAATTAGCGCAGGGAAAGCCGTTTCCATATGGATTTTCTCCATTCAACTGGATGTTGGGATACTCAAGTTATTATAGTCCGATGATCAGCGGGCTTTTAGCGTCGCCGAATTATTCGCCTGCCTACAATTTGAGGAGCCCGGAACTTAGCGCAACTTGGATCGCCTCTTTGAGTCAGTGAAGCCCTGCCTTGTATGCCCAGCTGGCGGTATACCCTGAAGCTGACAAGAGGGTGATTTGAGAAACAACGCTGAGTGATCTGAGCGGTGCGTGGGCAATGCTGTGGCTTGTCCCACGCACCGCTCAGGGCCGGCTGCGGCTGAGCGCAAAGTTAGTCAGTGACCAGAAATTTTTCACAAGCTGCAATAATGCGCTCGGTGGCCTTACCATCACCATAAAGATTTAGTGTACGTGACATGGCATCATAAGCTTCTGGGCAGAGCAGCAAACGGGAAATTTCTGTCACAATTCTCTCGCGATCAGTGCCAACCAGCTTGGCCGTTCCCGCCATAATCGCCTCGGGGCGCTCTGTCGTTTCTCGCATCACCAATACCGGTTTACCCAAACTTGGTGCCTCTTCTTGAATTCCACCAGAATCAGACAACATGAGATAAGAGCGGTTCATGAGATAAACAAAGGCCGGATATGATAAAGGCTCAATCAAATGAATATTGGACCGTGACTCATTTCCCAGAATACGCTGAACTGGCTCACGGACATTCGGATTGAGGTGCACGGGATAAACAAAGTGCACATCTTGAAACGTTTCGGCTAGTTCGCTAATCGCCCGGCAAATATGCTCGAAACCTTCTCCGAAACTTTCGCGGCGGTGCCCCGTGATCAGGACAACCCGGCTTTCTAGGGGGATGTCAGCAATCTCACCTAATTCCACGAAACCGTCGGCAGCTAAGTCCTCCAACCTTTGGAGGGTGTGAAACAAGGCATCAATGACTGTATTTCCCGTGACGTAGATCGAAACATCTGAGATACCTTCGTCCAGCAAATTTTGACGAGCCCGTTGCGTGGGTGCAAAGTGAAGCGTGGCCAACCGAGATGTGAGTATGCGAGTTGCTTCTTCAGGCCAGGGCATCGCCATATTCCCCGTACGCAAACCGGCCTCCACATGGCCGACGGGCAGCCGCCGATAGAAGGCTGCCAAAGTAGCGCAAAAAACCGTTGTCGTATCCCCTTGAACCAAAATCAGATCAGGGCTGTATTGCAAGAAAACGCCATATAATGCTTCAACGGCCCTCGCTGTAATCTCCGCCAAGTTTTGATTGGGACGCATGATATTTAAATCGATATCAGGCGTAATATCAAAGATGGACAAGACTTGATCCAGCATTTGTCTATGCTGGGCGGTGACGCATACAGAACACTTCAAGGTTGGGTGTTCTTTAAGGCTTAAAATCAGGGGGGCAAGCTTAATGGCTTCTGGTCGGGTGCCAAACACCGTCATAATTTTCTTAGGCTCTCGCATATTCTTAGCTCTACCGTAGGTGGAATATTGAAGTTTAGACTATTTTGAGCGGACGCGATGCCTCTTGGCCCAAACTCGAGTACAAATTCTTGTCTTCCGGGCTAAAGGGCAGATGGATCAACGTCCCCAACTCTGCAATAATTCGTGAGCGCTTCTTGATGTCTTACCGTCAAGTTCATTTTGAGTCTTCAAAGCGGCCTCTTGGCATAAAATTAGTCTAAACTTCAATGGGATAAAAACATTGCTAAAACTCCAACTTACACGCATGTGCCAAAGAACAGCCGCTTGCCTCTAACCAACTTTGAGCCGGGCAAACCAGCCTCACTTGAGCGGCGGTTCTCTTGAAACACTTGCCGAGCTTGAGCCAAAACGCATGGCACACTGAAGTCATGTGCTCCGTCAGCCGGGGACGAGGTCTTTTCGGGTCTAGGCGCGACGGTGTTGTTCATCGTGGCCGCGTCGTAGCCTCATCGACCAGCCCAATCTCAGATCATGCCAAAAGGGCTATGGCCTCTCCCCTGAACACTGGCGGCAATCTCAACTGAATTGTCTGGCAGGGCAGAGCTATCCCGTCAAACTAACAATGAGTACCGTCACCCCAGTGAGACTGATCACACCGCCATGGCCAACTTAGCCCGACGCAGTTCTTCCTGCAACTCACCATTTTTTTGCTGGTATCGTTGTATCTCCGCTCGCGCAAATTGCTCCTGGCTCCGAATTTCCAGGAGCAAGCTTTCTTCTTGTAGCTGATAAAAATACATCTTGAATTCTTGCAAGGACATGTTTTCATTAAGATAGAGATAGGAGTCCCAGAAGGTACTTCCATTGCCACGCACGTTGAGAGAAAATCGGCTCCAATTACGCACCGGAGTGGGAATTTTCCCGGATTCTATCAGGGTTTGCCACAAGGGAGTGCCCGGAAACGGCACCAGCGGCCAAAATTCGGCCGCTGTCAGGAGATGGCGGTTCCGGCGGGCAAAATCCAACGTAAGCTGTAGATCTTGGGCCGTCTCGAGGGGCGCACCCACAACAAAAGAGCAAGCAGGCTTGAGTCCTGTACTCGCCATCATCTCGAGAGCGGCCTGATTATGAGAAGGGTTAACCTCCGTACCTTTCAAATACTTGAGTACGCGGGCTGAGGCCGACTCGGCCCCGAAATTAGCCCCTCGAATATTCATGCGCAACATATCGCGCAGTCGTTGTGCCGTGATTAGATTAGCGCGCACCGAACAGTAGAATTCAAGTTGCTCGTCAAGTCCCTGAGAGACAATCAGGTCAGCGAGCTGGGACAGGCGTTTCCCCTGAGCAATGAACAAATCATCCCAAAACGTTATAGCAGTCGGATGCCATCGAGCAACAATCTGGTGGAGTTCCGCCACGATATACTCTGGCGAGTGATATCGTGGTGATCCAGCAAAATGACGTTTAGAAGAACAAAACACGCAGGTATAGGGACACCCGCGTGAGGTGAGCATGCTGACAGCCTGAAGTGCTGGATTATTCCACCAAGCGCCAATGAGGTCACGATCTGGAGGCGGAATCTTATCGAGCGGCGCAAGGGGGACACGCGGTCGAGTGTAGAGGAGCTGACCTACATCCGTTCGGTAACAAATGCCATCGATGTCACTCCAAGCCGCAGGGTTCCAGCACCCCGACGCAAAGGCTTCTACCAGTTCTCGAAATGTCTCCTCTCCTTCGCCGACAACACCAACATCGAATGCCGGATCGAGCGAATCCGGTGCCCCGGTAATGTGGGGACCTCCAATCACAACAGGCGCTTGGCACAACTCTCGTAGCTGTCGAGCTTGGTCAATGGCAACCTCATAATTCTGCGTGACCGCAGAAATGCCTACGAGATTCGGCCTGAGATTGGCAAGTTCCTCGACGGTAGTGGCAAAGACGATATCGTGAAATTCAGTGTATTTTTTAAGGTAGGCCGACAAATAGCCCAGTCCCAAGGGAGGATATTCCAGTTCCCGTTTGACATGAGGGATAATTGCCTGTAAGAAACCTATTCTCATTTTCCACCTCAGCTAAGGTTAGTCGACTCAGTGACTCCCGGTGGGAGTCAGGAAGAGCCTAGGCGATGACACAAACCGGACTAGCACCCTGAATTACTTCTTTGTCCAGTACTGGAATTTCGACGAATGAGGGAACCACCCCTCCACAGAGAACTGTTTGCACCGCCGCGTGATAACCAGACGCGTCCGTGGGAAAAGTCGAGGTAGAAGGATTCAAATCCAGGCGTGGAAAATCCGCCGAAGCTACCAGTAACGCCAGGCGATGACCCTCTGCCAGCTGGGCAGCCACAGAGCCTAGCGTCAATTCAACCTGTCGGGGCTTGCCTGGTTCGAAGGCAGCTCGCACCGTGGAATCCACGATTTGGAAGGCCCGCCCATCAGGATAAATATCCACCAGCCCCGCACGAACGTCGGCCGACTCGCCTTCAGTCACAAAATTGACTTGGGCCTTCACTATGCCGACAATGGTGACAGGCTGTTGCAAGCTCTGGGTAGAAAAAAGCAATACATCTGATCGCCCGAGAATACGGAAAAGATCCTTCGGCCCATGACCGATTAGGGTGAGGTCGAGTGTACGTCCTCCCACAGACGGGGTCGGCCTGGCCGGGTCGTACAGAAATGAGAGGGCATTTAAGTCAGGCTCCGGACAGGTGGATAGCTGCAAATCTTTCTGGAGGTAGAGTCGCTGAGAGGAAGCCGGAGGAGGCCAATCGTTCAGTTCCAGCCACCGATTCGCACCCATGACAAATACTTTAACGCCAGTAGGAACGGGGCACCCCTCCACCGCCTGGCGCAGCCAATCGAGCATCTGTCCGAATACATCGTGACCCAGTCCATTAGATTCAAGACCAAAATCCAGATCCCCCACCTGAGGTTGGAACAGCGTCAGATGTGACCAGGGGCCAATGATGAGACGTTGGTTAGAAGAGCCATCCTCACGGGCATTGGCGCGGGCGTGCTGGAAATCGCGAATGCTTGATTCACAAAAGATGTCATACCATCCTGCGATGTGGAAAGCGGGAATCGTTAATCTGTGTTGTTTACCGAACGCTACCGTTTGATCCCAATAACGTGCGTTAGCAGAATCAATCCATTTTCGATAGAATGGAGAACAATCCATCAAGGGTGAACGGCTGGGAGGAACCATGAACATATGGCGCAGGTCGGCAGCCAAATTAACGGCTTGTCGCCGTGTGGCCTCATCGATGTCAGGCGCAGTATAGAGCAGACCCTGGGCCCAAGATTGAACAAAGGCATAGCGAAGCGCACCTCCTTCAAAGAACCAATCCTGAGGAATGGCCGACGACACTATGGGGCTAATGGCGCGCAGCCCCGCGGGCCGCGCCGAGGCGGCCGCCCATTGAGTGTATCCTATGTAGGAAGCACCCGTCATAGCGACAGCGCCCGTGGACCAGGGTTGCTGAGCACACCATTTGACGGTATTAAACCCATCAACCCTCTCCTGCACAAAAGGGGTGAAGGTTCCTTGAGAGCCATACCGGCCGCGAACGCTCTGCACAACCACAGCCCAACCTTGACGCGCCAACTCGATCACATTGGCAAATGCCATAGCTTCAGCTCGAGGGTAAGGTGTTCGCATGAGCAACACGGGCCGCGGGCGATTGATTGATTTTGCCAGGATAACCTCGGTTTTTAGCCGGATGTCACCACTTGGAACTTCTTCGATATCTATTGTTACCGTGGACGCACTCATGGTGGATAGCCTTATGCTCGCGAGCTGACCTTGTCAAACGCAAACTTGTTTTCCCGCTAGACCGTCGTTACGCATTGCCCGACGGCTAAATAGGGTTGCAAAAGGCTGCAAACGAAACCATCGCGTCTGATCCGGCACCTCACTCAGCTGGCCAATCTAGCACAGCCGCTCAGTCGCATCCTAAGAAAAAGGTCGGACAAGAGCGTGAGGATGCCGCCGTCCCGCCGACTGGCTTGCCTAGCGACGCCACTCAAACCTCAGTGGTAAGTTTTAAGGCAACTCTGGTGCGATGCCGCAGGTTGGGCCAATAGGGGCCACTGACGTCACCCCCATCGGTTATCCAGCCCGCAATTCCCTGACGGAGACCCGCTACGGCTATCGCCGCCTGCAACCGGGAATTAGTGAGATCGGCCCAGACGGCCCCTGACTCCTTCCGGTATGCTGCTAAAAACGAGCGGGCAATAGGTTTCCAGGTAGAGGGTGGGCGGTTATCACAGAGCAGACACACGGTCATCGCTACGTCGTCAATCACGGTTCCCCCATAAGACATTTCCCAGTCGATAAGCCAAATGTGCTTTCTTACTTTCAAGATGTTACAGGGATGAAGATCCCGATGAACATACTGAATTGGATCAGGGCTAGCTGCGCGGCGGGCTAATTCAATTAAATGCTTGCCGCTATCAGCCAGCTCCTGATCGCTCACCTGTTCGAGACTTTGCTCGAAATCCTCGGCCTCACCAATATGCCCTATCCAGGTTGAAGGCGAGGAGACGGGGACACCTGCTAAGATGGCATGAGCACACGCCAAGGTCTTGCCGATTTCACCAAAATTGGCGGACCCCATACATTCGCCCCGCGTGTAGATGGTGAGGAGGCCTTCATTAACGACCCGGGCGGCGATCAAGGCGGGCGCGAGCCCTTCTGGACACAAGGCGTCATGTACGCGTTGAAGTCTATCCGCCGTTTCCGCCGCAACCACCGCGCTTGTTCGCGTGAACTTGACGACGTATTGCTTGGTAGCCCACAACTCCGAAATTCCGCTGCTTCCTTGCAGGCGGATTTCAGGCAGCTCACCGGGATCTAAGCCTAATAAGGTCTGAAACTTCATTCAATATGGCTCAAGAAGGTATGGGGGCCAACGGCCCGATCGCTATTTATCTCAGTTAAATTTCTGACCGACCGAGGGACCAGGCAACTGTGAAGTTCAAGAGAACTTCGTGCATCGCGTTTATGGTCCCGGGTCGGGTTGATAGTCGGCCAGCGACCGGCGCACCATTTGCACACGGCGACCACAATGAGCGATCCGCTGTTTTCAACCGCCGCCGCCCGTCGCTTTAGACCGCAGGCTTATCACCACGCGCACACCCGTCCATCCTTCAGGCAATACCCACTCAAGGCGGCGGGTAAGTCAAGCAGCATGATAAGCTCAGCCGCGACTTCCTCTGGACAGCGCGGTGCGTCCGGGCCACCCAGATCCGTTCGCACCCAGCCCGGATCGAAGGCGAACACACGAATGCCTTGTACTCTCAGTTCTTCTGAAAGGACTCGAGTTAAAACATTAATTCCGGCCTTGGTCATGCGATAGGCGGCAGCCCCTCCGCCAATCATATCGGTTGCAAAACGGCCCAGCGCTCCCGTCACATTGATGATGCAAGGTTCATGGCCGGCCGCCAGGCTGGGAATTAAGTGACGACACAGATTGAACGGACCGACGAGGTTCGTTGCGAATAAATCATCCACGTCAGCCTGAGTATGATCGATTACCTGGGCGCCCATTGCGCGGGCCCGGCCAGCATTGTTCACTAACACATCCAAGTACCCCAGACCCTGCGCAATCTCTTCACAACAGTGTTCGATCGACGCGGGGCTGCCCAAGTCCAACATCAAAACTGTTAAGCGATCCTGGTATTCCTTGAAATCATCTTGCAGCTGAGTCACGCCCACCGGGGTCGTCGAGGTGCCAATGACCGTGTCACCTCGCTCAAGGGCAGTACGGGCAACTGCGTGACCGATTCCGCGACTTGCCCCCGTGATCAAAATACGCCTATTCACAGTTTCACCTCCAAATTGGATTGCCTCAGAAGTAGAATCAAAGATTATTTTAGGCCGTAGCCGCGATATGCGGTCCAGCAGAATTAGACCCATCGCTTCCAGGTGGAAGGGACTGTCCGGGCTAGGGCCAGGCGCAGTCCGGACAGATAGTCCCTATTCACCCAGACAGATCAGACACCCACCCTCGCTAGAAAGGAAAAAGACTTACGCCTCGCCCGCCATAGTTAACCGGTGATGCTCCTGCAGGTACCGCAGGCGTTGAGCGACCGACTCGAATGAGGTTGGTTCAATCGTTCCAAAGACTTTGCCCGGGAAACCGAGGGCATCGCGAAGCCAGCCCTGTTGGATACCTATTTGTTGAAGGGCAAGATCCACGAGCGAACGTACTAGCAGCGATCGTCTCAGGCAGCGATGCCTGGCAAAGATACGCAGGTGATCTAGACCGATATCCAGCCGTCGCAGAGAGGTTGTGAGCGTTGTGCCCTCCAGGCGTTTAAAGGTAATATCCACATTAACGAAACAGATCTCTGGTGGGGCGAGAACAGAAATCAAGGTGAGTGTAAAGTCTAAATCCTCGCCGTAAGAAATCCGGTGATCGTAGTAATATCCTCGTTTCTGATATGCGCGCTGTAAAAGTCCTGGTGACATCAATAGACTATGATGCGGTAAAGAATAAGCTCCGCCTGACAACAGCACCTCAATCTGGCAAGCCTGTTCCCGAAGACCAAAGTGCTGGGCCAGACCAGAAACGGTGTCAAAAAAGACTAGCTTGCCACTTATCAGTTGGAGTGCATCAGCCTTTCCGTTAACCCCCTCCAGGGCGTTCAGGAGGCAAGTGTCACTGGCTAAAATATCATCGGCATCCAGTCGGATGATCCAATCTGGCATTGCGCCTAGCTGGTGAAGGGCAAACTCAAATCCCACATTCAGGGGAGAGGAGGCACTTGGACACGCTCCTCTCAAACGCGCTGCGTGTAGAATAGTGATAGGATTCCCTTTTGCCACTCGCGCAAGTATCTGAGGCGTACCATCTGACGAGCCATGATCGACTACAACAATCTGAAGATCAATGCCGCGTTGTAGGAGCGCACTTTCCAGCGCGTAGGAAATTGTCTGAGCCGCATTATAGGCTGGGATGACGACACAAATAGCAGGTTGCCTGTGGATAGTCATTCCGTGCAATCACCTCGTATATCCCCTTGACAACCGCGCCCAGCAACCTTCCTGAGATTCCAGGTCCTCTTCAGATAGATCGATCGCTTGGCAGGGTGTCTCGGAATAAGCTAATTAGCAGGCCGCAGTTCGCGGCTTTTCCATCCACCAGCCGCCTAACCACAAAGCATCGATGGGCATGTCCTGATAGACCCGGAGGGCCTGGTCTGGCATTTCCACAATCGGCTCCCGGACGTTGAGCGAGGTATTAATCAAAACACTACCGGCTCCCAGACTTTCATAGGCTCTTAGAACGTCGTAGAGGAAACTTCCTTCTTGAACGACTTGCACTCGGCTCGTTCCGTCAACATGACAGGCCTCCGCCGCTGTATTGCGCATTTTATTCGTACAATCGACGATGTACATCATATAAGGGCTGGCCCAAGAGATATCAAAAAACTCGGCGGCGCGCACATCTCGGACCACGGGCGCCACGGGACGAAAATCCTCGCGAAATTTGATTGTTCGATTGATTCGATTGCGGATATCGGGTACATTGGCCGCGGCTAGCAGACTGCGGTTGCCCAACGCCCGCGGGCCGTGCTCCGCGCGGCCGCAATAAACGGCGACAACCGCCCCTTCTGCCAGCCGGGCCGCACACAGCTCGGCACCGCGTTCATCCTCTAAGCGCACTGCGCCGTCCGGCAATTGTGAAACAAATGGCTCTGTAACCTCGTAAGCGTGTCCAATCGTCGCCAGGTTGGGTAAACTAGCCACCACGGGCTCAGTTTCAAGCACATGGTGAAGACAGAACAGTGCCGCACCGAGAGAGATACCACCGTCATGGACAGCGGGCGGCACATGCATGTCAGCATACAAGCTAGATGTCTTAATCGCCGTTGTCAAATATCCATTTAAAGCGACGCCCCCACTGAGGACCAGTTTTTCTTGGCCCGTGGCACGCTTCACCGTGGCCAGAAAATCGAGTCCCCCAGTGAGTGTGAGATCCTCAACCGCACGCGCAATCTCCCGAGCCTGCTGCGACCTCCAAGAATCACAACCCTGCATAAAAGGTGGATCATAGTAGTCCGGCCAACAATTCTTGACAACACGGCAACCCGAGAACACCCCTTGAACCGGTGCCGTAAATCTGTCATGGAAAGCACTGGTCAACTCACCAACCCCATAGGCGGCCAATCCCATAAGTTTACCGGCATGATCTCCATTGCCGAAAATGGCGCGCGCATAAGTGTGCCAGAGTGATCCAAAGTCTACGTTCGGTACTGCCTCCAAATACTTCAAACGATGATTTTCCCAGACGGAAACGGTGGCCGAGGTATAAGCCGCTTCCGTGTAAAAGTCACCGCCACCATCCAGCGTGACCGCAACGCAATCACTGAATCCACTCGTGTAAAATGCATAGGCCGCATGACAGAGATGATGTGGGATGGAGACACAGGGATAGATTCTACCAAAGACTTCTACCACTTGATGTTCCCAGCGGTCAGGCTTGCGGTACTTTGAACCAGCCAAGAGCCGATAACCGGGATGAGTATTCTCAAAAACTGGTTCACTGGTGGCAATCAGGTCAATATCAACCGGCGACAGGCCCAGCTTAGGCAAGGCCTCACAGGCTAACTGGACCACGGCACCAGAATCATGACGGATGCGTGTAAAGCGTTCCTTTTCAAATGCGCCTACGATACCCTGGTCATCCACTATCGACCAGTTTGCATCATGTCCCCCGCTCAAGCCAAGAATACGTGTCATTTTGAATCCTTTCTAGTTGGCCACGAAGCGACCAGTTGATCGAGTTTGTCCATTCGATTCGACCAGGTCGAATTGGAAATGAATTCGCGCATTTTAGCCACAGTGACTGGGCGGTTGTCCTCCGAGCACAATCTGGCCACCGCCGCAATGAAGGCCGTGTGTGTGTCACAGCAAGTCACACCGGGGTAAGAACAGATTTCTGGCAAGTCAGAGCTGACCACAGGGAGATCGGCCGCCAAATAGTCAAATACCTTTAAGGGCGAGGCCCCAAGCGTGATAGGATTGCAAATAAACGGAATAAGACCGATGTCGGCATTGGCAAACAGCGAAGCGAGCTCCTCATGAGCAATCTCTGCGATGAAACGGACATTCTTCCTCTGGCCGAGAGTTTGAGCGCGGGACACAGCGCCTGTTTGATGATCTTCACATTGGGTGCCCGTAATGGCCCCCACAAAGGTGAAGTGAATGTTAGGCAAGTGAATGACCAAATCTTCTATCAGATCCCAGTCAATCCAATCTGGCCACAGTGCGCCGGTGTAAATCGCTTCGCGATAAATGGGGGGGGGGCGACGCTCCCGCAAGCGCCGACAGGTGGCGATAAACTCCGCCGAAACCCCGTTGGGGATCACCGCCAGATGAGAGGGCGTGTGTTGGGCAGCGAGATAGTGACTGACCGTAGAGATCATGTCACAATTCCTCGCGAACCAGTCCGCGGTGCGCTCGCCCCACGGCTGACGCGAAAACTCATTCCAGCAATCCATTTCATCATAAAGTACGGGGATGCCCAGTGACTTCGCCAACTTGACGAGCGGAATATGGACACCTGATGGATTGTGAATGCGAATCAAGGTTGGCGCAAACTCTCGGATAAATTGCTCTATCGAATAGTCAGGACGATGGCCATTCTCAGGGTAAATTAAACGGATACACTCTGCTGAAAGCGAACGCGCCAAGAGAAGGGTTCCGGCCTGAGGCTCACTGCGGATCCTTCCGTCGAACGCCTCTTCAGACAGGTCATCCACATAGAGAAAGCAGACCGTGCGACCACGCGCCAGATCCTCGGTCAGGAAACGGCGTGTTCGGTGCGCCCCACCGGCGATCCAAGGATGATAGAAGCTAAGGACTAGTATTCTCGAACCGAAAGTCGTGTATTGTTTGATCATAGTCATTCCATGTTTCAGAGTATGAAACTGGTAACCCCGGAGATTGACACGGGGTTCCAGCATCAAGATTGATCTCTCCCAGAGTGAACACCGGTCGCTAACAGGAGCGCATCGCGCACCCACTCCGAGCGCTATTTCGGTCTGGGGCGGCAGCCCGCTCGGATTCAAGCAGAAGCCAGTATCTTTCTTTACCCCTTATCTGCTCGACTTTGGAGGCTCAAGTTACTCTTCGTGTGAGATGCTCCGCCACTGAGAACGACGCACCAGACTGATGGCAGGCCTCCCGCGGGGAAACACCGGCGTTGCCAGAATAGCTCTCTTTTTTATCGGTTCCGGCATCATGGGATAAACGAAAAGAGCGTCTCGAAATAATATTGAGCGAAAGATTCGATAGTGGATCGGTTATAGAAGATTGAATTATACATCCATCTCACTCTTAACTGTCGATTGATAATGACGCCATCAAATCTCAACTGCCTAATGTTTGGATTTGAAATCCGATAGGGTCCAGGCGCAGAAGAGGGAAGTCTCTGCCAAGCGTGATCCTGGGCACGTTCTTCTCCGTGAAAATTGAACTTTAACGAAGTGGCGGCCAGCTGTTTGAGCTTATTCGCCGCTTCTTGATTTCCTTGATAACGCAATAGGCCAAAATCAACACTATAGTGGGCAGCTTCGCCCAGCTGCTCTTTGACTAATTTCACGGCTTCTGGTGCGGAAAGCGACTCACTTAAGCGGAGCAATACGGGAAAATTAGTGGCAAAAAACCCGACGGTGCGGGACACATCGACATCAGGAAAAACGGGGGCCCGGCCATGGGTGACCATGTCAACGTATAAAGCCGGGGATCCACTCCGGCGTAAAAAGGCGCGAGCGACTGCGGTCAGCAATATCGTGCTGAAGGGCATATTATAATTTGCCGCAAGCGCGCTCTGCAAGGCTTGGGTTTCTGTGCTACTCAGAGATGACCACACGGCTTCAGCAAGGTTGTCACCGCTGGTGTCATCCGGGTAATCGATGGGCAGGCAACAAATGGGCAGCAGCGGAGCGTTAAGCCAATAATGCTTGCCCTGCTCCGCTTCAGTTGATTGCGAGTAGCGGACCAAGCGTTCAGCCCAGTCACCGAAGGGAGTGGTCTGGGCCGGCAATAGAATCGCTGCCTGGCCGGTTAATTGCCGGTAACACGTCTCGAGATCCTCACACAAAATGTCCAGGGAAACACTATCTGAAATGATATGATGGGTAATGATCAATAAGTGATTGGGCTCAGCTTGACCGTGGTCCAGAATGATGATTCGGATAAGCGGGCCTGTGACCGGATCAAACTCGCGCTCGACTTCTTCCAGGATGGAATCAATGGCAACTTCTTGATCTTCAGCAGAAAGCACCGAGATGGACCTCTGCGACAAAACATCCCGTGCTTGAAACTTAAAAGGATATTGTCGCCAGCCGGCGGGAGTAGGCTTAAAGCGAAATTGGAGAGCGTCATGACGCTCGAGCAATGTCTCCACCACCCGTTCCATGGTCGACCAACTCAGTGGAGAGTCGGCTTCGAGTAGCATGGAGATGTACCAGGTTTCTGGTCCATCGTTTAAACTCTTGCGAAACATGGTCAGCTGGGGGGGGGTGAGCGAGATGGGATTAGCGGTATAGCCCCGCTCCAGCGGCATGAGAGGAACAAGGCCGGCGAAAGCTGCGCAACCAGCGATTGTAGCATCATCAAAGAATTGTTTCGCGCTTAGCGCAAACCCGGCTTTCTTTAGCTTATTGATAAGGTAAATCGCCAGCAGTGAATTTCCACCCAGATCAAAGAAATTATCGTTTACGCCCACTTCGGCTATGCCAAGGAGCTGCTGCCAGATATCAGCCACTTCCTGCTCGAGCTGGTTGCGAGGAGCAACGTAAGTATTCTGCAAGGGAGGACGGGCATGCTGCGCAGTCAATGCCGCCACCTCATTTGGCTCCGCCGGGGTAGTCACCTCATGCCGTTTCACCCACTGGTCGAAGCGTGTGTGCACATCGCCGGTCGAGACAACAATTTGTGGTATGTGGCCCAGCTGTAACGCCAGGCTAAACACTTGCATCGCCTCTTCGGGCGACATGGCCAGTTCGGCCGCGCTCGTTCCAAGTCGCGGGTCTGGTCCGCCATCTTGAGCAAACTGCCACCGCTCCCAGTTCAGACTCAGCCACGGTGTTGGCTGACAGCGGTTACGCTGTTGAGCGAAAGCATCCAGAAACCGATTGGCGGCCGCATAGGCCGCAAACCCGAAGCCGCCCAACACCGCCGTCAATGACGAACACAAGAGGCAGAAATCAAGTTCTTGATCGCCCAATACCTCGGCCAGGGTCAAGGTGCCTTGCACCTTGGCATGGAACAAGGCCTCGCAGGCTGGACGTGTCACCTCTTGAAGCGGCATCACGATTTGACTGTCGACAATGCCAGCAGCATGCACGACGCCATGCAAGGTTCCAAAGCGCTGGCGCGTGTGGGCCACGACGGCCTGCATCTGGTCCCGGTCGGCCACATCCGCCGCCAACACCAGGACTTCCACTCCCTGCGCTTCCAGCCCCTGAATGAACTGCAACCGCTCGTACAGCGGGTCGGCTCCGTGGTCCGGTTCAGCCAGACGCTGCGCCCATTCCGCCCGAGGCGGCAAGCCCGTGCGACTGGTCAACACCAACTTGGCCTGCACCATCTCCGCCAGGTAGCGCGCCAGCGTCCGACCCAGCCGACCCAGGCCCCCGGTGATCAGGTAGACCCCGCCGGAGCGCAGCCCGCTCACGGCACCTGCCGGCGGCGAGAGCGCTTCAAAGGTCTGCACCCAGCGTCGGCTACCGCGATACGCCACCATCGGCTCACTCGCCTCCGTCTGCAACTCAGCCAGCAAATTGGCATACAACTCGGCTTCTTGCCAGGGCTGAGTGGGCACCGCAATGTCAAGGCTGCGACAGATCAATTCAGGATACTCCTGGGGAATGACCAGCAGCAGCCCCAGGAGCATGGCTTGCGCCGGCTCCACACTTTCATTGTCGAACACCGGCTGGGCTTGATAGGTGAGCACGCTCAGCCGCACTCCACTGAACCGGGGATGGCTCAACGCCTGCGCCAGGAACAGCAACCCATAGAAGTCGAACGCCTCCGTCGCGCAATACACTACCTGCTGTGGCTGCGGCTCAAGCCCCGACAACAGCCGGGCGTAATCCCCCACCGCCTGCGGATCCAGGGCATAGGTGCCCGGCCCCAACCGGGAAAATTCTTTCGCCGCCTGCACCTGCTGGACGGTGTGCCCCTGTGCTTCCAGCCGCCTTGCCAATTCGCCGCTCAGGCTGCCCTCGGCCCCAAACACCACCCAACTCGCTGGCTCGCCACGGCCCACCGGTACCGCACTCGGCCGCCAGGCTGGCACATACAGCCACGCCGCGACGGATGGCCGCTTGTGCACCGCCCCTCCGACTGACTCGCCCGCCGACAATGA
>JBGSMF010000303.1:0-2337 GCA_041740315.1 Thermoflexales bacterium | reverse complement strand
CGCGCACGCCCTCTCGCCCGGTCAGGCCAGCCATCGCCAGTATTTCGGCCAGGCGGCCATTCTTGCGAACACCATATACGCCTGCGTAAAATTCCAGATTTTCAAGCGCAGTCAGTTCTTCGTATAACGCAAACTTTTGCGACATATAGCCCAGCCGTGCCTTGACCTCTTCCGGCCGGCGCGCCACATCAAAACCCATCACCTGGGCGCTGCCCGCGCTAGGTTGCAGCAGCCCGCACAGCATGCGAATCGTCGTCGTCTTGCCAGAACCGTTTGGCCCAACCAGGCCCAGCACCTCGCCCTGGCGCACGGCAAAGGTCACGCTATCCACGGCCACAAACTCGCCAAACTTTTTGGTCAAACCCTGACAAATAATTGCGTCCATAACTTGTTTGTCGCATCCAGCGGATTGGTCATTGGTCGGTAGTCGGCAGTCGTTGGTCGCCCGTCGACGTTCGTCGGTCGCTCGTCGACGTTCGCCGGTCGCCCGTCGACGTTCGTCGGTCGCCCGTCATTGACATAAACACATCTTCCAGCGTCGGCTCGACCAGGCGTAGGCGCTCGGTGTTAACGCCTGCCGCTTCCAGCGCCCCCGGCAAGCGCGCCAACACCGCCTGCGCATCGGTCACACGCACATGCAGCCGATCACCAAAGACCTGCACATCGGCCACAGCCGGGTCAGCCGTAGCAACCTGCCGGCTCGTGTTTTGCGGCTGGGCTGTCAATTCCAAAACACGCCCGGCCAGCGTAGCCATCAGAGCGCGCGGCGTGCCTTGCACCAACACGCGGCCCTGGTGCATAAAAACCACGTGGTTGCAGCGCACCGCTTCATCCATGTACGGCGTGCTAATGAGCACGCACGCGCCTTCTGCCAGCAACTTGTACAACAAATGCCAAAACTCTTGGCGCGCTACCGGGTCAACCCCGCCCGTTGGCTCATCGAGCAGCAATACGCGCGGGCGATGAATGAGCGCGCAGGCCAGCGCCAGCTTTTGCTTCATACCGCCCGATAAAAACTCGGCCCGGCGGTCGGCGGCAGCCACTAGCCCCACAAACTCTAGCAGCTCCCTGGCGCGCGCCTGGCGCAAGTCACGCGGCACGCCATACACCTCGGAAAAAAAACGCAGGTTCTCCCTTGGCGTCAAGTCGGTGTACAGGCTAAATCGCTGCGGCACATAGCCGGTCACCGCCCGCGCTTCGGGCAAGTGAGTGCCCAGGTCAAAGCCGGCCACCACTGCCCGCCCGGCCTGTGGCGTCAGCGCGCCGCACAACAAGCGCATCGTCGTCGTCTTGCCCGCGCCATCTGGCCCTACCAGACCCACAATCTGCCCGCCCGCCACGCGCAAATCTAGCCCATCCACTGCGCGCACAGCGCCGAAATATCGTTTCAATCCTTCTGCTTCAATCAACATCGAGTCCATCATTAACCATTCGCCATCAACAATTTACCATTCGCCATTAACCATTATTCAAAAGTCACATCCGCCGGCATACCCGGTTTGAGCTTGCCTTCAGTGTTCAACAAGTTCAGCTTGACGGCAAACACCATCGTGCGGCGGCCCTCAACTGTCTGCACATTGCGCGGCGTGAATTCGGCCTGGTCGGCAATATGAACCACTTGGCCTGTAAAGGTCTGGTCGGGATAAGAATCCACCGCCACCTGCGCCGCCTGCCCCAGTTTCACCTGGCCGTAGCGGTCTTCGGGCAAATAGACCACCAGCTCCAACTCGTCTAACTGACCAATGACATACGCCACCGCCCCCGGCGCAAGAATCTCGCCTTGCTCCACATTGCGCGCAATCACCACGCCGCTGGCAGGCGAATGCACCACCAGCTTTTTGGCCTGCGCCTCGAGCACCCCCAGCGCTGCCTGCGCCTGGGCCACTGCCGCATCTGCCGCAGCCAGTTGCTCCTGGCTAGGGCCGGCTTGCAGCAAATTGTACTGCGCCTGCGCCTGCTTTACCTGCGCCTGGGCCGCCGCCGCGCGCGCCTGCACCGCATCGAGTTCCTCTTCAGTCGCGCCGCTATACACCTTTGCTAGCCTGGCTTTGGCGGCAGTCTCGTTACGCTTGGCTGCCGCCAGCGACTCGTCTGCTGCAGTCAAGTTGTATCGGCTCAATTCCTCTAGCGTCCCCAAAGTCGGGCATACTTCTTCGGTGCTGCCATCTGGCTTGCGAACATTAAAGCACTGCATAGTCTTGTCGTGCTGCTCTTGCGCATTGCGCTGCGATGCCTCCGCCGCCTTGATCTGCGCCTGGGCCTGGGCCTGGGCGGCTTGCGCAGCGGCAATATCGGCGTTGCTCGCGCCAGCCGTCAAGCGGGCCAAGTCAGCCTGGG